>CALGKV010000109.1 GCA_937930465.1 Methanosuratincolales archaeon
CCCCTCAACCGCCTTCCTCAGTTCCTGGATCGGGAAAGGCCTGAATACCCTCAGGGATATTACGCCCACCTTCTTGCCCTCCTTGCGGAGAAGGTTGGCTACCTCCTTAGCCGAGCCGAAGATTGATCCCATTACTATCAATGCAGCGTCCGCCCCATCCATTCCGTGAGCCTCGATCTCCCCATAGCACTTCCCGAACCTCGAGTTGAATTCCTTGTCGATCTCCTTGATTTTAGCTCTGCTCCTCTCGATCGCGTCTATTGCCTGGTACTTCATCTCGTAATAGTACTCGGGCGGACCAACGACCCCGATTGCGTGTGCGTTCTTCGTCGAGAGCCTGTTCTCGAGGGACCTTGATGGTATGAATTTTCTTACATCTGCTTCGTTGGGCAGCTCTACCGGCTCGTACATATGGCTTACTATGAATCCGTCCATGTTCACCATCACGGGGAGGCGTGTCTCTTCTGCAATCTTGAAAGCCTCGATTGTGGTGTCGAATGCCTCCTGTGCCGACTTGACCCATAGCTGTATCCATCCGGCGTCTCTCTGTGCCATCGCATCTGAATGGTCATTCCAGATGTTCAGCGGTGCCGAGAGCGCCCTGTTAATGTTCGCCATAACGATCGGCGTCCTTAGCGCTGAAGCCATGAAGAGTATCTCGTGCATCAGCGCCAACCCCTGCGAGGATGTCGCAGTGAATACCCGCGCGCCTGTCAGCGAAGCCCCAACGCAGGCGCTAATCGCAGAGTGCTCAGACTCGACATTCATGTAACTTGCGTCAAGCTCCCCATTAGCAACGAACTCAGAGAGCTTCTCCACAATCGTTGTTTGCGGCGTGATCGGGTACGCGGCGATCATGTCCACATCAGCCATCTTGACCGCGTAAGCCACAGCGTAATTGCCGCTTATACCAACCCTTCTGGTCATCAATGCCCCTCCTTCACCATTGTAATAGCCTTGGGCGCGCACCCTTTTGCGCAGATCCCGCAGCCCTTGCAATAAGAAAGGTTGACAATGTAGTCACCAGCCTCGCCAATCTCGATGGCAGAGTCTGGGCAGTAGAGGAAGCACATCCCGCACTTTGTGCACTTGCTCTGGTCGATTACAGGAGTAGATGTCCTCCATGCAGTCACATCAAAGTTGATTGAGCTTCCCGGCTCCGTTATAGCGCCCCCCTCCGGGATCTCCCTCCAGCCCTTGAGCTTGGTTCTGACGCACTTCATTTCCTCTCACCTGACCTAAAGAGTGTTGTCCCCTCGAATGCCTTCTTCACAGCATTGATGTTTTTATCTGCATATTGCTTGAACCTTTGTCTTATGACCTCCTCGAGCGTTTCCAGCCTCACTACCTCGGCGACCCTGACCAGCGCCCCAAGGATGGCAGTGTTGGTTATGGGCGTGCCAAGTTCCCTCAGGGCAATCTCTGTGGCGTCGACTACCGCAATCTTCCCAGCATTGCTGAATGTCTCCAGGTAGTCTTCAGCTCTCTGGTCGGTGTTCAGCACAACAACTCCGCCGTCCTTCAGCCCTTCGCCCACCCCCTCCATCGTACAGAGGTTCTTGTCCAGTACGACTATGATGTCTGGTTCATAGATCTGGCACCTGGTCAGGATCTCTTTGTCGCTTATCCTTGTGAAAGCGAGAACCGGGGCCCCTCTCCTCTCCGGGCCAAACGCGGCAAATGCCTGTGCGTACTTGCCTTCGTTTATCACGCTAGTCGCAAGGATCTCTGCTGCCGTGACTGCACCTTGCCCACCCCTGCCGTGCCACCTGATCTCGAGCATTATCTAAGCACTCCTGAATATGGGTAGTCACTAACCTATCATTATTTTTAACAGTTACGGTCTTTTCTTTGGCATCTGTAATTGCCTTCCCTTTCGAGTTTTCTGGAGGATACCCTTAAAATAGGGCATAGTTGATAGCTACCTCGGTGAGTCCGTTGAGCGATAATGTCGCCTTACCCAAACTCGAGGAGGTCAAGGCATTCTTGGATCAGGGAAAGCCCTTTGAGGTTCGATTTGAGGGCGATGAAGCGCGCATCTCTGAGGCAAAAGGGGTGGTCAAGATCTCACTTTCAAAAGAAGAGACAAAAGGAATCAGAATGAGGAAGTCTGTGAGGAAAATTCCATCCGCGCAGAAAGAATTCGTTGTGAATTCTGCCAGAATCCTCATTCCAAAAAAAGTGCCCTTCAAAGTGACGTTCGGGCCCAAAGAGACTACTTTCAGGTTCGACCTTGACCGATACATACACATATATCCGGACAAATGTGCGGTCGTCGGCTTCAACAGCCTAGACGAACACCCTGTCTCACTTGTGAGAGAGTTTCTGTCTGCATTCCCTAACCTAAAGCTGTACATGCCAAGGGGTTGAGCGATTTGGAGCTTAGGAATGTCTTCTATTTTGCAGGTCTAATCCTGGCATTCGTTCCTCCCTTCTCCTATGCCTACCTTTCAAGATCCAGCATTGGTGAGTCACCTTTACTTCCGCAGATCCTAAGCATAGGGATCTTCTGCATCGGGCTGTCCTTGATATTGATCGCAGAAAGGTGGCAGGGCAAGAGCTAGGGGTTGGCTCAGTCCTGGATTATGGCAGCGACCTGTACCTCTTCACAAGTTCGTGGTATGCACCTGCTGTCTCCCTAATCCTCTCCTTGTCCCTCTCCTCGATGCTCCTGACGCTCTTTGCCGGCAGCCCCATCATGACACTGCCTGAGGGGACTGTCTTGCCCTCTGGTATGAGCGCGCCAGCCCCTATTACGCAGTCGTCGCCTATCTCTGCTCCGGTCAATACTATGGCACCCATTCCCACGAGAGTGTTGTTGCCTATCCTGCATCCGTGGATGATGCAGCCGTGCCCAACAACCGTCCCCTTGCCCACATTTGTAGGATAACCCTTGTCGGTGTGGATCACTGCGCCATCCTGTATGCTCGCGCCGCTCTTTATCACAATGCGCTCTATGTCCCCCCGCAGGACCGCGCAGGGCCATACGTTAGCCCCTTCCTCGATCACCACGTCGCCTATTACCACCGCATCCTCATGGACGAAAGCTTTGGGATCGATCTGCGGTCTTATGCCTTGAATCTCTCTTATCATTTCTATCGCCTACTCCATAATCACTGCGAGGTCGGTGTCTATTAGGTACTTGAACTGGAAAGTATTTGTCCAGTCCTGACCCCTGAGCGATCCTTGGAAGCACACCGCAATTGCATCTTTTCCGCCGGGGAGCTGGTCTATCGCCTCCTTTAAGACCTTTGGAGGAACCCCATACTTCGGGATCGCAAGCCCCCCGAGCAAAACGACTGCCCGGTAATCATTACCTGTCTTCAACCCGCCGAGCTGGTAGCCGCAACCTTCGTCTTTTACAAGCTCCCTTATCTTGCTCAAGTCAGACGAAGGCATGAAGAACGGTTTTAGAGGGGAGCCCCTTATGCCATAGCACAGGAACTCCGCGAACGGTAGGCAGGTGAATGGAGACCCAACAAAAAGTATGTCCCCCTCCTTTGCAATACTCTCAACTGCAGTACGCAAACACTTGCTCAATCCTGAAAGCCCTTTAGCCTCAACCTTGGTCTTCAAAAAATAACACCCCTAATCTCATAGAATATTAAGTCAATCGGTCTATAAAAATTGAGCATTGCTCTTCTTGCGCGTGTCTGTATTTAGGAGGGATCTCTTATAAGGTGGAAGTAAAGTGCGCTTTACACTGTCCGGGCTGCAACTGGATAAATCTTCTTTAGAACCGAAACGGTATTATTGAATTCTGCAGATATTATTGTCCATGTCTGACCCTTACAGCATTTTTGTCCAGTCTTTATCCAAGGCCGTGCAGCCTAAAGGGCCTGCTGCCGCTTACACGCCTGTCCACGTTATCAAAGCAATGTTCGTTATCGAATCCTCGAAGTCGGTTGGTAGAGTGATGCTGTCAAGGGTTCTGGGGATAGGAGAGGGCTCTGTCAGGACCATAATAAAGCGCTTACAGCAGCACTCTCTAATAAGCATAGACAGCATAGGTGGATGCGCCCTTACCCCAGTCGGAAGAGAGGTGCTTGGTCAGATCAAGAAAGGCATGGTATCCTCTGGCACGATCGACCTTGGGGGGATGGGCGTTGCATATCCTGCGTTTGCCATTCAGGTTAGCCTTGATGTGTCGGCGCACTCGGTTCTGAAGCTGAGGGATGTGGCGATCAAATGGGGTGCTGAAGGGGCGATAGTATTCCACTTCTCTGGTGGGAAGATAGTCGTGCCTTCTATAACGGAGGACCTTTCTCAACTCAGCCCTTCCATGCATTATGAGCTAATGAGCAAATTCAAGCTTCAGGAAGGGAACTATGTCCTTGCCTCATTCGCCAATGACAGCGCCTCTGCCGAGATGAGTGCACTCGCGGTCTTCCTCTACCTGAAGGGCATACAATGAATTTTTATTGCCCGATTGTACACAAAAAGTATATATTATACCAAAAAATAGGGTTTTCTGGGAGCAAAAATGGTGAATAAAATCCTTATTGTATCTTTAGTTGCCCTAGTTGTAATAGTTGGCGGCCTTTACGCCTCCGGCATGATCTTCCCTCCTGAGGTCGAAACCGTAAGGGTGGGACACCTGACTGGGGACCTCCATCACCTAGCGTTCTTCGTGGCAAAGAACCAGGGCTACTTTGACCAGTACGGGATTAAGATACAGCTGAAGGAGTATGTTAACGGTCCATCCTTGATGCAGGACTTTTTGGCTGGCGAGCTTGACTTCGCGTACGTTGGAGCGCCACCTGCAATATCTGCAAGGGCGAGGGCGCTTTCGGATCCGAAATCGCACTTGCCAGTAGTCATCGCTTCGGTCAATCTTGAAGGATCAGCCATCGTCACAAAATCCGGAATTGAGACGCCTGATGACCTCGCTGGAAAGAAGATAGGGACCCCGGGAACCGGCACCATACAAGACATTATGCTCAGCATGTTCCTAAGGGAGAGGAACTTCAGCCTCACGAAGAGCCCGATGTCGATCTCAACGCTGCCCCTTGAATTCAGCAGAGGGACGATCGACGGCTTCATTGGATGGGAGCCTGCCCCCTCGATCGCAGTTGTCCAATCCGGTGCCCATGTACTTTTAACCTCCCACGATCTGTTCCCTAACCACCAGTGCTGCGTGTTGGTGGTCTCCAACAAGTACCTAGAAGCGCACCCGGGCGTGGTCCAGAAATTCGCACAGATCCACAAGATGGCGAATCAGTACATTGCTAGCAACCCCGAATCAGCCAAGCAGATCGCAATGAATGTCACCGGGTATTCCTCAGACATAATAGATCTCGCGCTGTCCCACATAGTCTACACCTCGACCCCTGACCCCGAGAGCATGAAGACTTTCCTGCACTCCATGATTGACCTCGGTGTCGTTACCGCCGTCTCTCACGATCAGGTCGATGCATTCATAAACGCATTTATAGACAGGCGCTTCATCTAAAGACAAGTGATTTGGATGGAGCGCCTCTATCGCGTGAAGGGGCTGCTGCTGGGGGCATTCTCCCTGGCAGCCTTCCTTTTTATTTGGCAGCTGATAGCTTGGTCGATCAATTCCCCATTCCTGCCCGGACCTTACGAGGTACTCCAGGCATTCGGCAGGATCTCTACAAAGGGGGACATCGACGGGTATACCCTTTACTCCCACTCTTTGATTAGCGTCTTCAGGGTCCTTCTAGGATTTGGATTCGCAGGTCTCACGGCAATCCCGCTTGGCGTCTTCATGGGATTGAAGCCCTCGGTCAACAGTCTATCAACTCCAGTAATAGAGCCAATAAGGTTCATACCTCCCATCGCTTGGATCCCTCTCTCGATAATACTCCTGAGCGGATTGTGGCGTTACATCTTCCTCATCTGGATAGGGGCTTTCTTCCCAATACTTCTCAATACCATAGCTGGAGTGAAGCGCACTTCGCCGGTGCTCGTGGACATGGCA
>CALGKV010000110.1 GCA_937930465.1 Methanosuratincolales archaeon
CCCCGCCGCGCTTCACAATCCTTGCAGCCGTCTTAAGGAACTGCTTTTGGAATTCTGCTGAAGAGTATATTTCCGCCGGGGTCGCCTCCTCATAGAGTTTCGGTCTGACGCCTAGAGCAGTGCAGGGTGGATCGACGAGCACCCTGTCTGCCTTCAATGTGGGGCGGTCTGTTTCCAGATACCTTGAATCCGCCCTCTCGACCAATGCAGACCTGACCCCTAGCCGTTCAAGCTCTCCCAGCATCCTCACAATCCTCTTTGGCGAGTGCTCAAAAGCCAGCACCTTTCCCTTGTCGTGCTGCAGCTGCGCTATGTGCGCTGTCTTGCCTCCGGGTGCTGCACACATGTCGACTATCGTCTCCCCTGGCTGGGGGTCCAACACCCTTGAAGTCAGGATTGCGGGAAGGCTCTGCTCCTGGATCTTCCCCTCTGAGAATAAATTGGTCTCCCTAATCGGCGGCAGCTTATATTTGCTTTGAGTTGTGGAAATGGCTATCCCATTAGCCCCCCTAATTCCAGAATGTATCTTGGATATGCCTGATCCGACCAGGTGCCCTCGGGGGTCTTCTACCCTGACAGCATCCCCTGCCTTGACCCTCTGCATCCTCATTACGCCTGGCAGGTAGAGGTTGCTCCCGAGCATGACACTCTCGGCGGCATGCTTTTTTGCGGTGATTGAATTGCCGTAGGAATTGACCTCGAAAGGACCCTCAACATGAATCATTACGGCCTCCTCGATCTTGTCATGGACCTCACAGCGAGCCCCGCATTCCCTGAAGTATCTGACGACCTCGTCTGCATCCCCCTTGAGGGTATTTGCCCTAACAGCGTATCTGTTTGGCGGGGTACCTAGTCTTTCCAGCACTGTTCCTACCCTTGTGCCATAGACTTCTGAAAGCAGTTCCAACAACCCTTCCGAGTAGTGCTCCCCGCAAATCTCGCATGCCAAGTGCCTTACCAAACTACCTGGAGGAGAACAGTTATTTTAGTGTGATTTCGATAAATCCATGTGCAGCCTATGCCGTTGGGTATTCTTTCGAGAAAGGAAGAAGGGTTCAGTGCTGAAAGACTGATCTCTCTCGCTAAGTCGCACATCGAGCAAGGATCCTACGGGGCATTTCTCACCTTCATCGGTACCGTGAGGGGGACTGCCCGTGGGGGATCGAGGGTGGTTAGGCTAGAATATGAGGCATATGAAGAGCCAGCTAAGGAATCCTTGCAGAGGATTGCTGAGGAAATCTCCAAGATAGAGGGGGTCAGAGATGTGTTGATATGCCACCGATATGGCGAATTCGCCCCTGGCGAAGAAGTTCTCTTTATCGCAATCGCCTCTGAAAGGAGTGACTCTGGGTTCGAGGCTATTCGCACTGCTGTGCACAGGGTCAAGCACGAAGTGCCCATATGGAAGAAGGAGATAACAGAGGACGGCGGCTACTGGGTTGGAGTAGAGGGCGCTTAAGCCAATCAATACAGCAGAGCTTGTGACTGCAGTATTTTCGAGGCGCTCAAAGATGCAACAGGAGCCTAAAGCCTGATCCCCAAGATCCCTTCAACCGCGTCGAAAACTCTCCAGGCTCCGGAGAAGTCTTTTCTCTTGCCTTCTGCAATCTCCCAGGCTAGCCTTTCAGCGATCGTCAGCGCCTCTCCAGTCCTGAGGTCGTCGTCGAGGCTTGCGAAAAACATATCCGCATAGTCCTTGATGCATGCGCTCATCCCCCTCTCGCCCCTCCCATCCTTGGCAATTTTAGCCCCTTCCCTTATGGTCTGCAGCCTCCTCTCGGCGATCTCCAAACCCTCCTCTGAATACTCGAGCTTCTCACGGTAATGCTTTTGCAAAAGGAATGCCCTGAGCGTTTCCCCAGAAAATTTTTCCAAGACGTCCCTGATGTATACTGTACGCCCCGTTGACTTTGACATCTTGTCCCCGCCCACAAGTACGAAGTTGTTGTGGATCCAATACCTCACGAAAACCTTCCCGAAAATCGCCTTAGACAGCAGCGCCTCGCACTCGTGGTGCGGGTAGATGAGATCCATCCCTCCCCAGTGGATGTCAAACTCGGGTCCGAGCGAATCCGTGGACATCACAACGCACTGGATATGCCATCCGGGTCTCCCCCTGCCAAGTGGGGTGTCCCATGTTTCCTCCCCCTCCTTCCCTAGCCTCCAAAGCGTGAAATCGAACGCCCCCTTCTTTGCCCCTGCTTCGATCTTGTCTGCAACCGCCTCCTCAATGTTTGAGACAAGCTCTCCGAACCCCCCGGCCTTTTTGACGTCTAAGTATACTGCATCCCCTGATCTGTAAGCTAAACCCATTTCCAGCAGCCTTGCTGTTGCCTCTGCGATCTTCGGTACAAACTCCGATACCCTTGTGTAAACCGTCGCCCTCTTGACACCCAGAGCGTCCATGTCCTTGAAATATTCCTTTATGAAGTATTCTGCGACCTCCCTGGGGGGTTTCCCTGTGGCTGACGCGCGCTCGTTTATCTTGTCGTCTATGTCCGTGAAATTCTGCACATGCCTGAAGTCGTAACCGAGCGCCTCAAGATATCTCCTGAACACATCGAAGTTTATGTAAGTTCTGGCATGCCCTATGTGGCAATAGTCATAAACCGTCGGTCCGCATATGTAGGCTTTAACAGTTCCTGGATCGATTGTGATAAGCTCCTCTTTAATGCCGCTCTTGGTATTGAATATGTGCAAATCATCACCCCAGTTCGAGCCCAGCGAAAGCGACTGCCATGCTGCGATCGATCTTCAGCGGGGCGCCTAGATATAGCCTCCTGATCCTCTCCTCATAATGAAGACGGGCTATCCCCTCCTCAAGCACCACTGCCTTGGCATTATTTCCTGCCAACTCAAGCGAAGCCAATAGCAGCCATTGCCCCGCTCTCCTTCGGTCCGAGATCACAGGGCCCACTGATGGCTCAACCGGGTCTTTCCTAACTATGGCGAACCCGTTGCACCCTGAAATCTTCAGAACCTCCCCTCTTTTTGCCAGCCCTTCAATAACCCTCTTTCTTTCATAACCGAAGCACTCTTGGTCCAAACGAAGCATTGATTCGCTTAATTCCGCCTTGACGATCGCATCCGCATACATCAGGGCCTTGCAGCTGTCCTTCATCGATACTAAATAAGCCTCAAGATCAGGCTTGAAGCCAAATGATTCATAAAACTTAGTCGAGCGCTCATAAGAAAAAAGGGCGACAGTCGCCTTGTCTCTTAGCCGCTCTATGCATTCAGAGAGCAACTTCCCGCCTATTCCTTGCCCCCTCTCCCCTGGCCTCACCATGAGATTGGAGATCCATCCTGCGTTGCCATAATCGGATATAGTTCCCATCCCTGCTATTTTGCCTTTATTGATTGCGACCAAGGTCTTCACGCCGACCAGCCTAAACCAATGGAAATCATCCTCGGTGTAATTCCACCCCTCATTTTTCGTAATGAGGCTCAGTTCCACGAAATCCTTAGGTTCAGCTTCCCTGATCTCCATCTTGGTCAAGTCCCTTGTCCTTGTATATCTCGTCGCAAATGTGCTCCCCATGGGTGATGAACTTTCTGTCCCCCCTCGCATGCTTTATGCTGCAAGGGCCGTAGTCATCGTCCTCAGCACCATACCACTTCTCGCATGACTTACAACGTATGGTCATATGCACTCTCCTTTTTTCAGTCCGGTCTTCCAGAGGCGATCCATTTCTCTACACCTTCCCTCACCACCCTTTCCTTCAGAGCCTCCTCCTCTTTGATCAAGACATCTCCGATCTTAATTACGGGGGTCTTGTCGCAGTCGAGCATAAGGAGTTCTGCCATCGCCTCGGAATCCTTTTCCGTGTCCCTCTCCTCGACGAGGATCTCGTAGTTTAGCCCCATTGTGACCAAAACCCTGTTGAGGATGAACTTCGCGATCGGACATCTCGTGCATGAAGGAGATTTGTAGAGCTTGATCTTGCCCATCTTCTCACCGCATTTCTCATTCAGTGCAGGTGGTTTATCTATTCTGCGCAATGTACAATGCTATGCCTCACCTGTAAGCTGCTGCCCTCATCGGGTACCTCTTAATAAACTCCTTCTCCAGCTCTACCCTGAGCTTCTCATCAAGCTCCTTCTGTGCTTTCGACACTGCCCTGAGATCTGGAAGCTGAAGGAAGGGCCCGCCCAAGACTCCTCCGACACCGGAGCCCAGACTGTCTAGGGGCATCGGGTCGCTTTCCAGTATCTTTCCAATGACCTTATGCACGACTTCCGAGTCGATCATCTTTACTTT
>CALGKV010000111.1 GCA_937930465.1 Methanosuratincolales archaeon
TCACAAAGTCCGTCGCCATAGTCCCCACGAGCGCAGTCACGGGGGAGGGGATACCCGAGCTCCTTGCCCTTCTCTGCGGACTGGTACAGCAGTATCTCCTCAAGCGGCTCGATGTCTCATTGGGGCAAGGGAAGGGGGTCATCCTAGAGTCGAAGGAGGATCTGGGTATAGGTCACACGATTGACGTCATCCTCTACGATGGGATGCTCGAGCGCGGCGACAGGATTGTGGTCGGCGGTTTCAATGAGCCAATAGTGACTAAAGTTAGGGCACTGCTGCTCCCGAAGCCAATGAATGAGATCAGGGATCCGGAGGACAAGTTCCAAACGGTAGACAAGGTCGTTGCCGCAGTCGGCGTCAAGATTGTTGCGCCCGGGCTTGAGGATGCTGTGGCAGGCGCCCCGCTGATCGTGGTCCACTCCGATGACGAACTCGAGTCTGCGCTCAAAAGGATCCGCGAAGAGATATCTGAGGTCAGGTTCTCTACCGACTCCCATGGCATTGTCGTGAAGGCTGATACCCTTGGATCCCTCGAAGCGCTCGTGAGCTTCCTGAGGAACCAGCAGGTGCCAGTGAGGGTCTCAGACATCGGCCCAGTCTCGAAGCGGGATCTCATCGAAGCAACAATAGTCAAGAGGACTAAGCCAGAGTATGCGGCAATCGTCGGCTTCAACGTCAAGGTCACGCCGGAGGCTGAGGCTGAGGCAAAGGAAAGGGGCATCCCCATATTCACGAGCAACGTGATCTACCACATTGTCGACGACTTCAAGTCCTGGTCGGCAAAGCTGATCGATGAGATCGCTACGAAAGAGTTCAGTAGCCTGATAATGCCTGGAGAGGTCAGGATACTCCCTGGTTGCGTCTTCAGGAAGAGTTCGCCACCTATTTTTGGGGTCGAAGTGCTCGGGGGTAGGATAAAGCCAGGATACCTGCTTATGAAGGAGAATGGCGAGGTCCTTGGCTCAATAATGCAGATACAGGACAGCGGGAAGAACCTGCAGGAAGCAAAGCGCGGTGACAAGATTGCAATCTCCATGAAAGGCGACTTTATGGTCGGGAGGCAAGTGCAGGAAGGGGAGAGCCTGCTGGTCTCGATCCCGGAAAGCGACCTCTTCATACTAAGGGAAAAGTACAAGGACCGGCTTGGTGAGGATGAGCTGGGGATAATTGACAAAATAATGAGGATAAGGTGGAAATCATCGGGGTTCTAAAAACAGCAAAATCAGTTGCAGCGGTCTGACGTTCCCTGGAGTGCTGCGAAAGGGATATAAACTATCTTACACTTCGAACTGTGATCAACAGTCATTATCTCGGTGATGCGTATTGGTGGAATTCAAACTTGTGGTCTCAAACCCGTCTGATGGTACGTCGAAGACAGTGACCGTCTCCGATCCCCATTCACAGGCGCTCATAGGGCTGCAGATCGGGGACATCGTGAATGGCGATCCATTCGGTCTTGCAGGTGTGGAGCTCAAGATACTGGGAGGGACGGATCGGAGCGGAATACCTATGCGCAACGACGTTCCGGGAGGATCAAAGCGTAAACTACTTCTCTCTTCGCCACCAGGATTCAAGCCGAGCGAAGATGGAGAAAGGAAAAGGAAGCTAGTCAGGGGCAAAATGATCACTGAAGACATCGTCCAGATCAATGCAGTAATATTGAAGAAAGAGGAAGCAGGGAAGAAGAGTGAGTAAGGAAAACAGGCAGCCCGAGTGCAACATCGGTCTCACGGGGCATGTCGACCACGGCAAGACCACTGTGGTCTCTGCCCTCAGCGGGGTCTGGGCTGCCCACCACAGCGAGGAGCTTAAGCGGGGCATAACGATTAAGCTGGGCTATGCAGATACAGTCTTCAGGAAGTGCCCAATGTGCCCAGGCCCAGAGGGATACACAGTTTCTGAGGTCTGCCCTGTCCACAATGTGAGGACCGAGGTCCTCCGGAAGGTTTCGTTTGTCGATGCCCCGGGTCACGAAAGCCTGATGGCTACGATGCTCTCGGGCTCAGCTCTGATGGATGGCGCAATGCTGATAATCTCTGCCGCGGAGGACTGCCCGCAGCCCCAGACAAGGGAGCACCTCGTTGCGCTAGAGATCATAGGCGTGAAGAACATAGTAATAGTCCAGAATAAGATTGACGCTGTGGATCGCGAGAAGGTTCTGAAAAACTATGACCAGATACTGCAGTTCGTTAAGGGTACTATAGCGGAGGGCGCCCCAATAGTCCCGATATCTGCACTCCATGGGGCAAACATCGATTACTTGATAAAGGTTCTTGAAGAGGAGATCCCGACGCCAAAGAGGGATCCCTTGAAGCCTGCCAGGATGTACGTGGCCCGCTCTTTTGACATAAACAAGCCCGGAACCCCGCCAAGCTCTCTCCACGGCGGAGTGCTTGGGGGATCCCTGATCCAAGGCAAGTTCAGGGTTGGCGATGAGATCGAGATAAGGCCCGGGATAAAGGTCGAGCAGAGCGGCAAGGTTAATTATGAGCCGCTTTTCACGAGGATCTCTAGCCTTATGTCTGGAAGCTCGACAGTCGAGGAGGTAGGACCAGGAGGGCTTGTCGGCCTGGGGACATACCTCGATCCGGCACTAACCAAGGCCGACAATTTGGTAGGGAGCGTCGTCGGCAAACCAGGGACGCTGCCGCCCACCAGGAATGAGCTCAGGCTAAAGGTCAATCTGCTGGATCGGGTGGTTGGCACAAAGGAGATGCAGAAGGTGGAGCACCTTAAGGCTAGGGAGAACCTGATGCTGGTCGTGGGTTCATCTGTTACTGTCGGGCTCGTAAGTGCAGCCTACAAGGACGATGCGCAGCTTGCACTCAAGCGCCCTGTCTGCGTAGAAGAAGGTGCACGGGTCGCGATCAGCCGGATGCTTGCCAACCGTTGGCGGCTGATAGGATATGGATTTGTCCAGTGACAACAAGCGCTTGATTATATTGGACACCAACATTCTCATCTATTCTGCCTCAAAGCCCTTCAATCTAGAATCCGAAATGAGGCGGATGGGGTTTTCCAGGATTGCTGTACCTTCATTCGTGATGGATGAGCTGAGATCGATCGGGAGCAGCCTTGACAAGCGAGGGAAGTTCGCCAGGCTTGCCCTCAGGATTGCACAGCAATTCGAAAGGTTGGACTCTGAGGAAGGAGGCATTGATGTAGACGAGAAGATACTGCGGCTGGCAAAGGAGTTTGGATGCTCGGTCGCGACTGCAGACTCGGCTCTGCGGAGGCGCCTGGAGTCAGAGGGGATCCGCGTCCTGATGCTCAAGAACCGGATGATCAAGGATCCAGGTGAATGAGCTGCAGGCTCCTCGACTGATCCGAAAAAGTCGGTCTGAAAAACTGTTCCGACTTTACAGCAAGTTTTTATATGTCTTCGAATAGCCTTTACCTTAATCATGGTTTTAAGGTGATCGCAGTGTACAAGCTTCTTCACATCAGTGACGTTGTCCGGATCCCTCCCGATAAGTTTGGGCAGCCGCTCGAGCAGGTAGCTTCAGAGGTTCTGCGCTCAATGTATGAAGGGGTGGTCATGCGAGAGTTCGGCGCAGTTCTTGCCGTGCTCAATGTCAGCGTCTCCAATGTGGGTAAGATACTCCCAGGCGATGGGGCAATATTTCACCGTGCCTCCTTCGACCTACTGGTCTACTTACCAATGATTCAGGAAGTTGTAGAGGGCGAGGTCGTCGAGGTCACTGACTTTGGAGTATTTGTGAGGATGGGCCCGATGGATGGTCTTGTGCACGTCTCCCAGCTGATGGACGATTTCATAACATACGACGAAAAGAGGGGCGCTCTCATAGGGAAGGAGACCCACCGGGTGGTTGAGAAGGGGATGAGCGTAAGGTGCAGGATTATCACTGTAAGCCTTGGTAGCGGGGCTTCGCGGAGCAGCAAGATTGGGATGACCATGCGGCAGCCATACTTGGGGGCATTGGACTGGATAGAGGATGACCTCAGGAAGGCGAGGGGAGACCAGCCCAAACCGGCTGAAGAACAAAAGAAGTGATCGCAATGAGCAAGGCTAACCCTTCATCAAAGCAGCTTGCATGCAGGAAGTGCAAGTTTGTGGTTTCTGGGGACGAGAAGAAGTGCCCAGTTTGCGGTAGCACGGACCTCTCTGATGAGTGGAGCGGGCTTGTGATAATCATGGACACGAAGTCAAGTCTGGCCGAGGTCATCGGGGCAAAAAGGGAAGGGCGATATGCAATAAGGGTGCGTTGAGCTTTGGGTTATCTGAAGCTCCCCGAAAGCCTTAGAGAAGAGCTCGCTAAGGAGTACGGTCTTCTTCTTACCGGATCGCCGGAAGATAATGCGGCAAGGGCTATCGAGCTTTTCATGCGCAAGCGCCCTCCTAAAGTGATTGTCGTGGGCGACTTCACATTGAAATCCCTTATTAACCGAGGCTTCGTACCTGACCTTGCGGTATATGACAGGAAGACAAAGCGCTCTGGGTTCAACAACATCGATCTGCCCCCTTCCTTCATGGTGAAGAACCCTCCAGGGACGATAACAGACGAGGCATTTTCCGCAATCAGGGCCGCTCTTGGTTCCGGCGCACGAACTTCGATATGTGTAGAAGGCGAAGAGGACCTCCTCTCAATCCCCGCGATTTTACTCTCGCCAACCGGGTCAGTTGTGCTTTATGGAATGCCTGACCGTGGGATGGTGCTTGTGGAGGCAGACGAAGAGACAAAAAGTAGGGTAAGGTCGATGCTTGACCGATTTGAGAGGGTTGAGTGATCGGGCTGCCGATCTTAAACCCAACCCCTCAGCTTCATCGCCCTCACTACTCTGTCGACAGCG
>CALGKV010000112.1 GCA_937930465.1 Methanosuratincolales archaeon
CCCATAGAACTGGCTCAAGAATATGACGAACTGCGCACGGGACCGGAAGAAATTACGGAAGAGGCGTATCTACAGGCGTTGAATAGCTGCCCGCCTCTGGTGCAGTTTAAGGATCGGGATGAAGGCATCACGGCTTTTATCCATAGCGAAGCGGTGATGGCGGACCTGCACGATATCTATGTGCGCTGGCGGGGGTATGGCTGGTTTCACATTTGCACTCGCAAAGATGTTCCCTTCGAGTGGATCATCGATGAGGTCCAGGACTATATCACCGATAGCCTCGTGAATCCCTAGGGCAATAGTCGAGAGAGGGGTTTGCCTCCGCTGCGCTCCGGCCCTAGGGTCGGTGTATTTTTTTATCTGAGCTTGAGTCTATGTCTGTTAAACCCGTGAGCACGGAGGCCATTGTGGCCGCCCTCTCCTACGCCAGTCGCTATTGTGAGAAACCCTTTGAACCCCCCTATCCCATCCAAACGGATCTGATGCTGTGGTGGACGGAGCACCTGTTGCGCTGCCACCTGGAGTCCTACGACACGGAGTATCCCGACCACAACGTTGAACCCGTGGATGAACAGGTCACTTGGTACCTGCCCCCTCGCTTTGTCATGGACGAAACCTACCTGAAGCAGAACCATATTCACATGCGCACCATCAAGCTCGTGCAGTGGGTGGACTACCAGTGCTGTGACATGGTGGATTGGGAGGAGCAGCCGGGAGCGAGTCTACTGCGCACCATCACCAAAAAAGCCATGTCAAAGCTGCCCCAGTACGAGCATTTACCCTGGGGCTACGCCATTGAAGAGAAGAAGATGATTGACTTCTGGCTCACCTTTAATACCCAAGAGCGCCTGTTGAAGCTGGCCCAGCAGCTCAACCAACCCGTGGAAGATGTGCATCTGGAGATCGTGCACCGAGGCATTATTTTGAAGGAGGAAGAACTGAATGACCCAACTACCTGACCGTGATTACCTAAACCAGCTCTACGATGTAGAGGATCTAGATGACCTGCCCCCCGCCATTATCTCCGAGGTGGAGGGTCCCGTATCCGATGAGACGATGACGGCAGCGGACTATGAGGAGAAGCTGGCGAACATTGTTTACGTGGAGCCGGAGATCTCCGATATGCCCGACTCCTATCCCAAACAAACACCCCTACCGCGATTTCTCTGGGACTGTTTGGGCACCCTAGTAATAGCCAGTTTCCTCGGTCCCATTGGCTGGATTGCCGCAGGCATTATCCTGACGATTCAAGTTCAAAACCGCTGGAACTAAGCTTTCCCGGAGCACCGTTCTTAGGTGCCCTCCATGGTCAAGCGTCTGTTAAAGTTCATCTTCTGCATTGATACGAGTATCGACTATATCTATTGCCCCTGGTGCTGGCGACGGTATCCTCTGCAGGATGCCGTCGCCCCTGACCATATCTGTCCCTACTGCCATCGGGACAATGACCCTAACGATTAAAAGGAGTTGCCATGAAATTACCTGAGTCTCTTACCTTTAGCCGCAAACAATACCTGCTGATCCTTCTTGCTTTCCTCGGCGTGGGATTTGGGAGTAGTGCTTGGAGTAGCCATGCCACGAGCCAATCCTATGAAACGGCTCTTGACCTGGTTGAAGATTTAGAGATTGAACCCTGTTTACTGGGTGACGATATGCGAAGCTGCAATATTTTTACCCAGGACTTAACGGATCTGGTTAAAAACTGGCGTTAAAGCTGGGCGGAAACACCTGACTTAAATTAATACCCCCCCTTAAAACTAGGCAGGGGTTTTTTAATGCCCTAGAATAATCCTAGCCCCAGCTTCCTGTCCAAATTACATAGGTACGCGATATGGAAAGCCACTTTCTGGAAGCACCGGATCATCAATGTGCCACCTGCATCTTTCGAGAGGACGGGCTAGAGCTGGCCCCAGGACGCCTAGAAGAGATTCAACTGTACCTGCTCCAGGGCCAGCAGCATATCTGTCATACCCATGATGACCAAGCCTGCCGGGGCGGGCGAGACCTGCAGCTTCAAATCTTTTCCCGCCTCGGCCTCATCGCCGCCCCCACGGATGAAGCCTTGCGCATTGCCAACACTGAATATCTAAAGGAGAACCGCCATTGAAATTTAAAGTTACCCGCACAGAAGAATTTATCATTGACCTGCCAGCGAAGACGGATGCTGAGGCTTTGCGCATCATCCAAGCTGCCCCTCAGCAGTACTGCACGATGGAGAATCACTGGGACTGGCAGTGGATTTGCACTCCCTACTATCCCTTTCCCCGAGCCGACTACTATACGGTCCACTGCACCCAGCTTCTCACCCGTGAGGTGCGCGTTCTCCATGAGGACTGCTTAGATCATGACCATGCGATTCTCTGCGTTCAGTCGCAACCCAAGGACTGGTTTCATTCCAGCTATAGCCAAGAGTTAGGCCGCAGTTATAACGTATTTGGAGTGAGCAAATAATCCCTATGGCAACCATGAGTTTACCGGGCACCGACGTCAACGAGATGAGTCGGGCTGCCATCATCGACATTTTAGAAAACGCCTACTCCACCGCCTGCTATGAGGAAGACTCCATAGATGACCTGCGCTACTGCCTAGTGAATGCGGTGCGGGACCCGTGCATGGATGGGGTGATCTGTGATTACAAGAAAGGGGATGAGTACTGCGCCCATTACTATTACCGGGATATGCACGGCACCTTGCCTCCCCTCTACCTTCACTTCCTGGGCACCAGCAGACCCGACGCCTTCGCTAACTTAGCCACGGGCTGGACCCTGATTGAAATTGTCAACGAGAATGCGGACGTGCCCTTTTATTATGAGTCACCCTAATCCCGAAGACCCCACCCTCTGGGTGGTCTCCTCCTATGACCTGAAGCGTCAGCGTCCCGTGGTCCGAGTCAGCTATGGGGAGAAGGAAGAAGCCCTGTCCCTGATGGATGCCCGCCAGCAAGGCCGAGACCTGTATACGGCAGCGGCGATCGCAGAGACGGAGGAGTTAATTGCCAACGCCCTGCTCAAAGATTCCCCCCGGGGGTTTGGTTCCCCGGATAACTATCAGCCCTCCAAGGCGGAGATGAAGATGGGAGAGGTGATTGGCTTTATGCGTCAGCATCGTCAGCCCCTCCCGGATTCTATCAAGCCCATCTTCGGTATGAAGACCCGCCGGGGCCTGGTGGATCTCTACCAGCTTGGGGAGAAGTTTGAGCTGGAGATTGACGAAGCCCGCCGTCATGGAGAGTCCCTGATTAGCTGTGCTGAAGCCAGC
>CALGKV010000113.1 GCA_937930465.1 Methanosuratincolales archaeon
ATAATGTCTTACTCGGCTAAGTATGCCTCCTTGCTATATGCCCCTTTCAGAGAAGTGGCATCATCCGCCCCGTCTTTTGGAGACCGCGCCGCTTACCAGATGGATGTGAGAAACAGGAGGGAGGCCGTTGCCGAGGCTTTGGCTGATGTTGACGAAGGGGCTGACATTGTGATGGTTAAGCCTGCAATCACTAACCTGGATGTCATAAGGGAGCTGAGAAGAAGGCTGCTTTGCCCGATCGCGGCTTACCAAGTCAGCGGGGAGCGCGCCATGATAAAGGCATACTCCGAGATCACAGGCGTGTCGGAGGTTGATTTGGCTATGGAGATGCTCCGCTCAATCAGCAGGGCTGGGGCTGGGATAATCGTCACTTACTTCGCCCCAGAGGCCGTCGCCATGCTTAGGGGCGAGCGCCCATGAATTCTTCAGAACTCTTCAATAGGGCATTGCAAGTCATGCCCGGGGGGGTGAGCAGCCCCGTGAGGCGATTCCTGCCGAATCCTTTCTATGCCTCGCGTGCAAAGGGATCGAAAATACTGACCGAGGATGGGCTTTGGCTGATCGACTACTGCCTCGCCTACGGTCCGCTGATCTTTGGTCATGCCCCCGACTTCCTGATTGAAGAAATATTCCAGCAGATAAGGGAAGGGAGTGTCTACGGCACGCCCCACAAGTCCGAAGTCGAGCTTGCCGAAGAAGTCGTACGATCTGTCCCATCTGTGTCCATGGTGAGGTTCGTCAACTCTGGTGGAGAGGCCGCAATGAGCGCATTGAGGGTTGCGAGGGCATTCACAGGCAGGGATAAGATAGTCAAGTTCGATGGGTGTTACCACGGTGCGGTTGATCCGCTGCTGGTCGATGGGGTCGGAACAGGGACGCATGCGTGCTCTGGGGGGATACCCAGAAGCATCTTGGATGGAACGATTGTGCTGCCCTTCAATGATGTCGCCTCGCTGTCAAGAATAGATGAGGGGGTTGCTGCCGTTATTGTGGAGCCAGTCATGGGAAACGTAGGTTTGGTGCCTCCGGACAGGGATTTCCTCCGTGCGCTTAGGGAAGCGTGCAACTCGTCAGGGGCTTTGCTGATATTCGATGAAGTAATCACTGGATTCAGGATATCGAAGGGGGGCGCACAGCAAGCCTATGGCGTTTATCCTGATCTAACTATCTTGGGGAAGATTTTGGGGGGCGGCTTCCCGATAGGTGCCTTCGGCGGGAAGAGGGAGATAATGGAAATGGTAGCGCCCTGCGGCTGCGTTTATAACGCTGGGACTTTCAATGGCAACCCTGTCACCATGGTTGCAGGACTGACCGTGCTGAGGCATCTCAATCAGGGCGTCTATTCAAGGCTGAGCGAATTGACGGAAAGGCTCTGCAGCGGGTTTGAAGAGATCCTGGAGGATGCAGGCATACCTTCACATGTTAACAGGCTCGGTTCATTGTTCACAATATTCTTTTCAGAAGTTCCTGTAAGGGACAAGGATACTGCTAGGCGCTCTCGCCCAGAAGTATTCTCCGCTCTACACCGGCAACTATTGGAAAATGGTGTTTATTTTCCGCCTTCCCAGTTCGAGTGCTGCTTTACGTCCGTTGCACACTCTGCTGATGATCTCAATGCCACACTCGAAAAATTTTCGGTTGCAGTAGAAAAGATCAGGCGCGATGGTGGAGTCAAGTGCTCATAAAGGTCGGGAGTCGGGGAAGCAAACTGGCTCTTTTACAGGCCCAGTCAGTAATTGAAAGGCTAAGGAGCTATACAGACGCAGATTTTGCTTTGGTGAAGATAAGGACTTCTGGGGATTCTTCGTATTGCCAGCAGGCGTTCGGATCTGGCATATTCGAAAAGGAGGTGGACGAGGCTCTTGCGAGGGGCGAAATCGACCTTGCAGTACACAGCATGAAGGACGTGCCGACCGCCATCCCCAGTGAGATCGTGATAGCCGCTGTACCTGAGAGGCTTCCTGCCAACGACGTCTTTGTATCCTTTCAATACGGCAGGATCGGGATGCTGCCGGGGGGCGGTGTTGTGGGCACAAGCAGTCCGAGGAGAGCCGCACAGATCAGGTCAATAAGGCAGGATTTAAGGATCGAGGCACTCCGGGGCAACATAGAGACCCGCTTGAGGAAACTCAAGAAAGGGCTGTTTCACGGCATAATCCTTGCACAGGCTGCGCTTATTAGGCTAAGGATGCTGGGCGGAGAGGAGGAGATCTTGCCGATTGAGCGTTTTCCTACGAGCCCTGGACAAGGCGCTTTGGCTGTAATGGTTAGGAAGGGCGACATGGAAATGCTTGAACTGGCTTCCAAGATAAACTGTGCCGATGCGATGGAAGAGATCACCGCAGAACGATCTTTCCTTAAGAGTCTTGGCTGTGGCTGCTCCTCGCCGGTAGGATGCACCGCATCAGCCGAAGGTCAGAAGCTACAGCTTAGATGCGGCGTTTACACAGTTGACGGCATGCATTCTAAGCACTTCATTTTCGAGTTCGATCGCGGCAATCCCTCAGGTGCTGGCGAATATGCCGCTAGAAAAGTGATGGAGGATGAGGGCGTCTGCGGTTTCTGGAGGGGCAGGGCATGAAAGGGAAGGTTTACCTTGTGGGCGCTGGCGTGCTGGGGGTGGAAAATCTGACCGTCAAGGCGCATGATCTGATCTCAGAGGCGGACGTCATACTCTATGACCGCCTGGTCGACCCCACTGTGCTTGAATTGGCAAGACCGGGGGCTGAAATAGTTTTTGTCGGGAAGGAGCCTGGGGATGATCCAGGAAAGCAGGCAGAATTGACTGAGCTGATGATTGCCCATTCAAAATCGGGAAGAAAGGTGGTCCGTCTCAAGAGCGGAGACCCGTTCATATTTGGAAGGGGGGGTGAGGAGCTTCTATCCCTCCGCAAGGCTGGCATAGACGTGGAAGTGGTCCCCGGCCTGACCTCTGCTGTAGCCATACCTACAATCGCGGGAATACCGCTGACTATGCGCAATCTTTCATCCTCGGTACTGATCCTGACCGGACACTTGGCAAAGACAGACGGTGGACGATACATAAGGGAGCATGCTAAATTCCCAGGCACTATTGTGCTTTTGATGTCCCTCACAAACCTGTCACTGGTCTCCAAATATCTTGTGGAGGGGGGGATGAACCCAGAGAGGTCGGTGGCGGTAATCACTAGCGTCGGTGGATCGGAAAGGCTAAAAAAAGAATTCTTTAGGCTGGGGGAGCTGGTCGGTAAAGATTACCGCCGTGATGGTCCGGGGGTCGTAGTCATAGGAGAGGTAGTGGAGGCGTTCATGGATTGACATTCAAAAAGATCCTTGTCACTTCATTGTCCCCGATGAATTCCGAGGTTTTCATGGAATTAGGGTATTGTCCAATTAGGGCTAGTACGGTCCGCCTGGAGCCTGATGGTGCAGAGATTGCTAGGTTCAGGAGGATGGTTTTGGAGGGTCGCTTTGACTCTGCCGCATTCATGAGCCCCAGATCTATAGGGCTTATCTCCCCGGACCCTCCGTTGGTTGAGATCTTTTCCTCAATGCGAGTCTATGCGATAGGTCCCTCCACAAAGAGATCCTTAGAGATTCGGGGTATACGCGTATCGGGCTTACCAAACGAGTACAGCGGAAGCGCTCTGGCTGAACTTATTGCCGCGGAAAATTCCAGGTCGCCATTTAAAGGTCTAGCCCTAATCCGAAGCTCGCTCGCAGACACGCGCTTGATAGATAGGCTACGATCTGAATTTGTACCCGCTGAGGAGTTCAGGATATACCGTAGCATGGTTGATCCCAAAGGCGTAAGGGAATTTATGCAAGCGATAGAAACTGGAGTCGATGTCGTTGTCTTCACAAGCAGATCCTCCTCATCCCTTATGTTTGAATACCTCAAGTTGCAGGGACTTGAAGCAAATCTAATTTCCGCCCTCAGGGGCGTCCGGACAATCGCCTTCGGGTCAGAGGCCGCCTCTGGGCTGATTTCGGCAGGGATCGCGCCAGAGATCCTGTCAACCCACTCCATTGAAGGCCTGATTTCACATCTTAAAGGTGACCAGAAATGAGCAACAAAAAGGTTGGTGTAATGCTGGTAGGGCACGGAAGCAGAGAGCCGTATAACAAAGACGCAATACAATATTTTGCCAATCGGCTGAAAAGCGCATACCAATATGTTGGGTATGCTTTCATGGAGATGAGCGAGCCATCCATACGTGAGGCACTTGAAGAGGCCTCCAAGTCTGGGATAGACGAGCTGATAGTCCAGCCCGTTTTCTTGACGCGGGGGGTCCATATCGATTTCGACATACCTGAATTGTTGGGAATGGTCATGACTCTGAACTCCCAACGTATCAATATTGAATAATCCATCCTTTGTACGAATCAACGTGAGAGACGGCTGATGCAAGACCAATCGTTGAACCTCTACTCGCCACTGCAACAATGGTTTCCATTTAACGGCTAACTCAACCAAAGAGACATCTACGAATGAAGCTTGTGAAATATTGGGATCGTCCAAGATTTTGGCGTCTTTAATTTGAATTCCCAACTGTGGATACCACATGAATTGAACGTCTGGGATGACAATTGTCCGATTGAGTACTGCTTCCACTCGTGGGAGGTATTCATCTCGATAGCGATT
>CALGKV010000114.1 GCA_937930465.1 Methanosuratincolales archaeon
AGCTGGTCGGGTATGCAGCTACGACGATGCCTGAACCGGAGAAGATCCTGCAAAGCCCCTCGTAGAAAGCCTTCTCTCCACCAAATATGTCGATTTGGCTTTCGAACAGGCTATCCCTCAGCCCCAGGAGGGCCCTCAAATCCACGCCGTGCCTCATTGCCATTAAGAACACCTGCAGAGCGCCCGGGGGGCGCAGGCCACAATCACAACGCAAGAGGCGCTGCGTTTCAGGACCGCTAAAACGTTCAGTGCGCCAGCTGGATACCCCAAGAGCCCGCCCACAAAGGAGGGAAGCATGATCCACACTTCCCTGTCCTAGTAGAAAACAATTTCCATCTTCAAGCCTATTGAGCGGCGCGGCTAGGCTGGGGAGAAGCCGTCAGAGGTATTTCTCTTCGGCAATGCGCCGAATCCGCTCCTCGGCGTCCATTTCTATGAAGTGCCTTATCTTGTCTTGGACCAGCAGGATCTCCTGTTTTTGCTTCCCGATCTGTTCTGCAATGGTCCTCATCAGCTCATCAGGCGCGACCGGCTTCAAGAGGTATGCATCTGCCCCCGTGTTGAGCGCCTGGATGGCGTTCGTCAGGGTGGCGTGACCGGTGAGGATTATCTTTCGGACTTTGGGGATCCTGTTTGTGCCAAGGCTTTTGAGGAGCTCGATTCCGGATATGTCTGGAAGAACGATGTCAAGCACTACTACATCGTAATGACGTTGTCTGATCCTCTCAAGGGCGACCTCCCCGGTGGTGGCAGTGTCTACATTGTAGCCCTTCCCCTCCAGGATGGTCTTCATCGTTTCCAGCAGGGCTGCATCGTCATCCACAAGCAGCACGTAATAATCCTGGGTCTCCATAAAAAGGCACCTTTAGCTTCTACAATAAAAGTGAAGAATAATAAAGCTTAGCCATGGAACGATGTTTGACCTGAATGCGGCTTTCCGGAAATCGCAATATTTCTAGTTTGGATCCTAGAAATCAATGGTCTAACTATTTGAGTCCTTAATGAAGCCTAGAAAAAGATGCTCGTTTCAGGGCGGCGCAATCAGCGCCCTCTCCGTTACGTCGGCAAAGGGCAGGAGACCTTTCAGTTCCGCTTCGTCCCTTCATCATTCGAGCCTGAGGTGCACCGGGAATGTTTAACCTCATTTTTTCAGGTACTCGGTCCTCACCTTCAGCAGGTTCTGCCCGGCGAACTTTTCCACAGAGACGAAGCCTTCCTTTTCAAGGCGCTTGACCGTCCGCCATAGCGTAGTCTTGGGAAGGCCCATCCTCTCCCTCACAGAGGACTCGAACGCCTCCCCTCCATTCGTCGCTAGGATCTCAATGAGCCTGAATTCTTCCTCGCGGAGCTGCCCTTCATTGGCTATCCGCTCTAGGTCGACCTCGTGGAACTCCTTCACGTAGCCCTTGAGGGCTTTCTTGCCCCCTCTGAGCCTCAGTACGATTGCGGCAGAGGAGGCAACGCCAAGGATGGCAAGGGCGGCGTAAGGGGCATAGGCCTGCACCGCAGTAATGGCGGCAGCTGCCTTAGCGCCTGCCTCGGAAGCGGAGCTGAGTGCGGACGGGTAGTCTCCTGAAGCGTAGAGCGAACCGGCCCGATCCAGGAGTTGCCTTGCTTCGGCAAGGCCGACTGTCCTGCCCTCCGACTCCGCCTTGAGTATGGCATCCCTAGCCGATGCGATCATCGCACTTGCATGGCTGGCGGTCTCGTTAGTCTGCAGTGCAATGGTCTTGGCGTGACCAGCAAGCTCTGAGGCGCCGGAATAGTTCCCAGACTCAAACTCGGAAATTGCGTCCGAGAGGGCGGCCGCTGCGGAAGAGACGTTGATCCCTGCGGCCTTGATCTCGCTTATCGTGCTGCCGGCATCGGATATTATAAGGAATGCATGGTCAGGCGTCCCAACGAAGCCGAGCACGTAGGTTACTGACACCCTTCCGGCGGGCATCAGCAGCAGGATCCTCCCCCCGCCGGTGTCAATGGACACCGGAACCGCGTTCAGGCTGATAATGGATGTCCCATACGGGAAGGCCACCCACGAGGGTATGCTGGAATTGAAGACAATGCTCCAGTACTTCCCTGACTTTGAGGTTATGTCATGAGTGGTGTAAGCCACGTTCGCCCCAGCGGCGCCGAGCGTCCTCACTGATATTCCGCCGGGGAAGGGCGAGTATCCCATGGGTACCCCTGCAGAATCGGTCACAACGATGTCCTGCTGGGTTTCGCCTAGCAGGGAGAGATTGACAGAAGGGCTAAGGGGGTCGGCCTCCAGCCTGCAGTGCACGCGAGCCGCGCCGTCCTCGTAGATGGTTACGAGCTGGTGCTGTATCGCATAAGGCTCCTCGGCTGCCAAAGCCGCATTTGCCAGGAGAGCTATAAGAAAGATAAAGGGGAGAGCCTTCCTTGCGCGAGCCGCTGTAAGGCAGGCTCCAGCTCCCCCTCCCTCCAATCGACCTTCCATAACACCTTCGCCTCTTGCGCTAGAAATCAACTCTTTCTTACCAACATCCTTGCGGCACTCCCCTCAATGCCTTGCGGAGCCTCCTTCGCGTCCTCCGCCCATCTGGTTGAGCGCAAACTCAGCCTGGGAGATGATGGCGTTTGCCTGGAGTGCCAAATCCCCCGCGCCTTTCAGATCGCCGTTGTCCAGCCTAAGCTGCGCTTCCTGGGCAATGGACGTCGCCTGCTGGATCATCGCCTCTACGTGGCTCACGTTCGAGCCGCCCTGCTTGTACTGCCTGGCGCGCTCGCTGCAGTTGCCGATCCTCTGGAATAGCGCGTCGATCTCGCCTTGGATCCTAGCCCTCTCCTGAGATGCCCGCTGCCCCTCAATCTCGTCCAGCGCCTCCCCCAGACCGCTTATCCTTGCCTGTATCTGGGCAAGGTTGCACTCCATGCTTGCGTTCATGCACTCGGCAGCCCTCAGCTGCTCCCTTATCTGCGACAGCTCCTGCTCCTGCACAGAGACATTGAGACCGTACCCCTTCAGCTCCTGCAGCCTGGCAGCGAGCCCCTCAACCTCCATCTGCATCTGCATTATCCTCATCTCGACCTGCAAACGGGTCTGGTTTCCCTCCCCCATCGCCCCGCAAGCCTCCTGGAGCCTTGCCCTGATCTGTTCCATAAGCCTGACCGCCTCGGTCAAGTTCCCGGAATCAAGTGACGAGTTGGCTGCCTGGAGCTGGATCATTGCCTGTTGCATGATTGCGAGGGCCTCCTGCCTCTGCAACTCGGGGATGCCGGTCTGGGCCCTAATCCTTGCCTCGTATCCGGTCATCATCTGCTCGGCGTTCCTTATGAAGTCCCGGGCCCTGATGGCGTCAGACTCCTCGGCGCTATCTTTGATCAGGAGCGAGACTGCCTGCAGTCTAGAGTCTACCTCAGCCAGGGTCTGGTTGGCAACGCTGACTGCGCCGCCATCCATCTCGCGCACGGCATCCTCGAGTCTCAGCCGAAGCTGCGCCAAATCCCCGGCTAGGCTGCTGGCATTGACCCCAAAGTCCCCCAGCCTCGAAGTTGCGTTGACGAGCTCCTCTATGACGGACTGCATACGGGCTATGCGCGCCCTGAGCTCGATCTTTGCCCTCAGCGCCTGATCTCCTGGCTGTTCTGGCTCAAATGATAAGGCAGAGGCGTATCCCGCCACCTCCCGGAACATGTTTTGTGCCCTGAGTGCGACCTCGCTGCAGGCAGAGTAGTTTGCCTGGCTCCTGTACTGGAGCGCAAGGCGGTACCAATTCATGGCCTCCCCGTAGGTTGCACTTAGGCCAACAGGAACGGATACGTTCTTGCTCTGCAGCTCTGCGAGGGTCTGCTCCGCCTCTGCCCTTGCAGATTCCATTATCTGCACAATGTACTCTGCCTTCAGCGCCTCGACTGGCTGGGCAAGGATCCCAGCCCCTGCCGTAATAGCCGTGGCTAGCATCAAGGAGAGTATTGCTGCGGCTGCAAATTTGCTGAAATTCATTCCGATTCACCGATCACCATATAGCCGCCTAGGCATTTTAGGGACGCTGCGGAACGGGGCGGGATGTCCGTTCCAATTGTTCCTAGTCGCCGTCCCGTAATAGAACTTGCGAAATGGGATTTAAAGGACAGGCGCTTAAGTGGCTGAGGCTTTGCGGTCGACTGCATGGCTAGCGTATCTGTGATGGTCAAGAAATGTTGCCCAACATGCTTAAAGCCAATCCTTTTGTATGCTTTAGCATTGGAGGACTGTAATATGGGTGAGTGTCTTTACAAAGGTGGGCGCCTTTTCTGGCGCTCCTGAAGAGATCCCGTCCTCCGCCGAGGGTCGCTGCCTTTACTTTCGTTTTATTGCCAAGGGACCCAGTGGCGGGAGGGCGAAAAGGGAAGATGAAAATCTGGTTTCGGAGGTAACTGCTTGATGCCAAACGCAAAGGTCATTTTAAGTATATTTGCTCTGGCGCTCTGCTTTGCCGCCGTGCCGCTTCTAGCAGCAACCCTCGGCGGGTGGTATGCCTACTGGGGTGCTGTGCTCCTCAGCGGGGCATGGGCAGCCGTGCTGCTCTGGCTAAGGACTGCCGAGTTCTGGGAGGGGGAATAAATGACCGACGCAATACCAATACCCGCCCCTACCCCAGAGTCTGCCATCGCCGTCTCTATGGCGATAGGTCTGATGCTCGCAGTGAGCGCAGGTATCGGAATTTATTTCTACAGGAAGTGCAAGTGCTTCGATGATTGGGCAGTCGGGCACGGCGACGTGGGCCCGCTCGTGACCGGGCTGGCCCTCACCGCGACATGGCTCAGCGGCTGGGCGATATTCGGCAACGCGGGGCTCGGCTATACCTACGGGTGGTCGGGATCCTGGCTGATCGGATCGATGAACCTGATGGGGCTCTCGCTCTGCGTTGTGCTCGGCTATAGGATGCGCAGGTACGCGGCTCTCGGGGCGAGGACCGTCCCAGAGGTGGCTAAGCTGAGGTTCGACAGCAGGCTCGTCCAGGGGCTCGCCGGGCTGGCGATGGTGATCCTGCTCATAGTCTACAGCGTCGGGCAGTACAAGGCGATGGCTTCGGTCTGGAAGCTCACGACCGGGACGGACTGGCTAGCGAGCCTCCTTATCACCGCATTGCTATGCGCAGTCTACATTATGATCGGCGGGTACGCGGGCACACAGTTCTCGCTCGCGCTCCAGGGCGGGGTATTCATGGTGATCGGCTGGATCTTCGGGATAGCCTCGATCTTCTGGGCAGGCGGCCCGGCGAAGATAGCCGAGGCGATATCGGCTTCGAACTTCGTCAAGCCTGGCGGTGCAGGGACCCCCATCTCTATAGGGGGGTTCACGGCCCCGATCGCGCCTTCTTTCCCAGGGTACGACTGGATGGGGGTGACGGCTGCCATGATAATGTTCCTGCTGATGGCGACCGGGTTCCCCCAGAACATAGCTAGGTTCCTCGGCAGCAGGAAGGTCACAAAGAAGGAGTACGGGGTGATAATGCTGGTGGTCGCCCTCAATTGCGTCACCCCTCTGATGGTAGGGGCGATGGGCTACGCAGCCAGGGCGGTCTGGGGATCACAGCTGATGGGATCCGGTCCGATCTATGGGGACGCCGCTGCCTCGCTAGTGAGCATGGCGATCGGCGGGTCTGCGGGGGCAGCTGTGTTCTCTATGGCTGTCTTCGCAGCCGCGGTCTCGACTCTCGCTGGGATGGTCATGATCATGGCTACGAATGTGAGCAGGGACCTGATCCAGAACGGTATGCCCAAGGTTAGCCAGAGGGCGCAGCTTATCCTCTCGAGGCTGCTCGTGATCCCCTTCGTGCTGATACCGCTCTGGTGGACGTACACCTCCCCACCACCCGTGCTGTCGGAGTTCATGTCCGGGTCGGCCGTTGCCCAGGCGGGCATATTCTTCTTCGTGGTGGCGGTCTCCATGTACTGGAAGAGGGCGACGAAGTGGGGAGCGGTGGCAACAATAGCCTACGGGATGGCTGTTGCCCTCCTGCACCCGAACGTGTACGGGAAGCTGGTCCCGCCTTTCGGCCACTGGGGCGTGTGGGCGCTTACGCTCATGCTCGGGTGCGCCGCAGTATACACGGCAGTGAGCCTTGCGACCAAGCCGCTCCCTGAGGAGAAGCTGGCCAAGCTCTTCCCGGAGAAGCGATGAATGGGCGAAGGGAAGCCCGGTTCCCTTTTTTTATTCTCCCGGATTGAGTGTTCCACTTTTGGTCAAGCGCTGATCATCAATTGCGACCGCTTCCACGCCATGGCGCCAGGATTCGCAAGGCCCTATGGGTTTCGGATTAATCAGCACCACATGCCCATCCTCCGTACCTCCGCCCCAGGAGGGTGCCTGAAGGCTGAGGGCAATAATTTAAAAACTGAAAATAATTATTTCATTAAGTAAAATGCAGCGCCCTACCCGGCTCGGCTGATTATCGAGTCCAGGTCTGCGACCAGCGAATCGAGCACCCCGAGGGCGCGCCTCTTGGATTTCTCTGACCTCACCAGATCCCCCAGCACCTCCTCAATCTCCGAAGCCCTCTCGAGGTAATCCTTCTTGCTGATCCGCCTCCGCTCAAGCATCTGCTTGATGCCCATTAGCCTGAGCAAGGGGTCCTGCCTCTTCAGAGGTATGACGGCGAGCTCCTTCCCAAGGCTCTCTTGCCTCTCAAGGAGGCGCAGCTTCAGAGACTTTAGCTCTTCGGTTATCCCCGCGTCCTGATTTCCTCCCCCCGCAGGCTTTTGAGACTCGTGCTCCTTGATCTTGGAAATCGTAATCGTGACGAGCTCCTCGGTTGCTGGATCTAGGGGCGGCGGGTCAGGCGGGTAGAACAGGTACCTGTGGAGGTCTACCGGGCGACGGACAACCCTGATTGATCCCCCGGTCCGGATTGCCAAGTCCTCCAGCATCCCCATTCTCTCGCCGGGCCCAAGGCGGATCACATTTATTGTGGCGCGCTGCATCAGTGCGTCGTATATGCATAGCCTGGGATCCTCGCCGAGGCTGCGGTCGGCGTCGGTGATCAGCAGTATTTCGCGTTCCCCATGCTCTGAGGCAGTCAATGAGAGCGCATCCCGTATTGCCAGACCGACAGGGGCTCCCGACTCGGCGTTTGTCGATGATATGTCGCTAATCAGGTGTACGAAATTCTCGTCGAGGGTGCGTGCGAACTGGAACGGAAGCACCACCTTCACCACGGGCTTTGCCTTCCTGTTCTTGAAGGCTATCACGGCGACCCTGTCGTCCATGGCGAAGTTGAGGCCATCAGACAACAGCTGCCTAAGCTCGCTTTTCACGAGCTCTATCTTGGGGATCTCGAGTTCTGCGACGCCTTCGGTTCCCCCCATGCTGCCGGATGCGTCAACAAGGTAAACCCTGCTTACTCCCAATCCAACCCCATCCATCCATGAATAGTCCTAGGCTTCCCGAGATCTTTGGTAGCTTGATGGCTCGATCTCGAGCACGATGTCAGATATATTGCCTAACTCACTAATGATTCTTTTCTTGACCTCCTCGGCAATGCGGTGCGCTTCATCCACCGTCAGCCCCCCGTCCATGCGGATCTTCGCCTGCCCAGCGATCGATCTCCCGACTTTCCTCAGACGCACATCGCTGACGCCCCTCACCCCCTTGACCCCCATGGCAATTGCAGAGAAGCGCTCGAGGAGACCGGGGCAGAGGCACCCGTCCATCAGAACCACCGAGGACTCCTTTATCGAGACGTACCCTACCGCAACGATCATGACTGAGATCGCCATGCCCGCTATGGCATCGAAGTAAAGCAGCCCCAAGTGAGAGAGGGCTACCCCGGCGACGACCACGAATGAGGAAAGCCCATCTTTGATCGAATTGTAAGCCTCTATCTTCAGGGCGAGCGACCCCGAGGTCTTAGCGAGGCGGATCTTCATCAGAGCCAGTGTGAGGGAGGAGGATCCGGCGAGGATAGCGACCACGATCGCCAGAAAGGCGTCCCTGATCGGGACAGGATCCATGATCACAAGGAAAGATTCGTACATCATCAGCCCACCGAGTGCGATCATGACTACGGCTGCCAGCAGACCGAAGAGGTTCTCTGCCCTCGCATAACCGTGGCGGAATGCACTGTCGGGCCGCCGCCTGGAGATCATTACCCCGGCGAGTACAAGCACTGACACGACGCTGTCAGCGAAGGAGTGGACGCCGTCGGCGATCAGCGCAATGCTCCCAAACCAGAACCCGGCGACAACCTCCCCCAAGCCTATCGAGAAGAGCAGGAGGACGGATGCTCGCAGGAGGACCTGCTCCCTCTCGAATTGCTTGTACTGCCTTTCAGGGATCGTTAACCTGGATTCCCCCCCATGCATATCGACCCTGTGGAGCGCGCTTCAATTTCTTTTATTGGGCTGCCACTAGTAATACTTTATACCGATCAAGAAAAAAGATATTTCTTCCGCAAATCGAATACTTTGTATGGAACTTCTTGACCACCCGCACGCAGCAGCTGTCGAGGATGTGGAGAGGGCCCTCGAGACATCCAGGTCCGGGCTCAGCCAGCAGGAGGCGTCCAGGAGGCTTGGCTTGTATGGCAAGAACCTGCTTGAGGAGGAGAAGCCCTCGCGGCTGAGGGTATTCGCCCGGCAGTTCAAGAGCATACTGATCTATGTCCTGATAATAGCGGCTGTGATCGCGGTCGCTCTGGACAAGACGGAGGACTTTTTCGTCATCGTATCGATAGTGATGCTGAACGGCGTCCTTGGCTTCTGGCAGGAGATGAAAGCCGAGGCCTCGATCAGGGCGCTCAAGAAGATGGCGGAGAGCAGGGCAACGGTCGTCAGGGGAGGGGAGGAAGCAGTGGTGCCTTCGTCAGAGCTCGTGCCGGGGGACGTCGTGATTGTGCGCGAGGGGGATGTCGTCAGCGCAGACATCAGGCTATTCGAGAGCGAGGGGCTGATGGTAGACGAGGCCACCATAACGGGGGAATCCGTCCCTGCCTCCAAGGACGAGACGGCTGTCCTCGATCCTGCTACCCCCCCATATGACATGGTCAACATGCTCTTCTCGGGCACAACAGTGGTCAGGGGCTCCGGGGCGGGATACGTCTGCAGGACCGGGAAGGGCACGTACTTGGCATCGATCGCGGAGAGGGTGAAGGAAAGCTCCCCGGACAGCCCCCTGACCTGCGCGGTGAGGGAGTTCTTCAAAAGGTACGTCTTCATCCTGATCGCAGTTTTCGCTGCAGTCGGGATAGCCGGGTATTCGCAGGGGCGAGAGCTCGGCAACCTCGCGTACCTGCTCGTGGCCCAGATGGTGTCTGCGGTCCCAGAGGGGCTGCCCCTTGTGATAACGATCGTCATGGTAGTCGGCGCGGTCAACCTCAGCAGGAGGAAGACGCTCGCGAGGTACCTTCCGTCTGTTGAGACGCTCGGGAGCGCGACGGTGATAGCTTCGGACAAGACCGGGACGATAACAGAGGGGAAGCTCGAGGTGAAGGAGGTAGCGCTGCTGGACGAGGGGATTGCCAGGCTTGGGGCTGCGCTCTGCAACGACTCCGACGGGGAGCGGGGGGACCCGATAGATTTGGCACTGAGCAGGTGGGTCGGCGAGGAATACTGCAGGATAAGGGAGAGGCACAAGAGGGTCTGGGCTTTCCCCTTCGACACGAAGAGGAGGATGATGGCGACAGCGAACGAGGTCAGCGGGTCGGAGACTCTTTTTGTCAAGGGGGCGTTCGAGGAGATAAGGAAGATCGCGGTGAACGCAGAGGAGGCCGAGAGGCTCGCCCAGGAGGAGGATGGGATGGCATCAAGGGGGCTCAGGATAATAGCAATAGCAGCCGGGGAGTGGAGGTCCAAGATGCCCGAGGAGTGGAGGGTCCGGATCGTTGCGCTAATCGGTTTCCTCGACCCACCGAAGGAGGGCGTTAGGGAAGCGGTCAAAACCGCCAAGAGGGCCGGGATCAGGGTGATGATGATCACGGGTGACCACCCGCTCACCGCGAAGGCCATCGCCAAGGAGGTCGGGATTTGGGGGGAAGGGGACAGAATCCTGACCGGGGCGGAGGTGGACAGCATGGACGGGGGCGCGCTGTACGAGGCTCTGAGGAGGACCGCTGTTGTGGCAAGGGCCCTGCCTGAGACGAAGTACAGGATTGTCAAGACGCTGCAGGGGAGTGGCGACATAGTCGCCGTGACCGGGGACGGGGTCAACGACGTCCCTGCGCTGAAGGTCGCAGACCTCGGCATAGCGATGGGCTCCGGGAGCGAGGCCGCCAAGAGCGTCTCCAAGATGGTAATACTCGACAGCAACCTGAGCGTCATAGTCGACGCGATAAAGATCGGCAGGGTGATAGCGGACAACATAAGGAAGGTGATATATTACCTGCTCTCCACCAACATGATGCAGATAGTCCTTCTGGCTATCTCGGTCTTCGCCGGATACCCCATCCCGCTCCTCCCGATACAGATACTCTGGATCAACATAGTCACGGACGGGGTCCAGGACAAGTTCTTCCCGTTCGCGAAGGAGGAGGGCGACGTGATGTCCCGGACGCCGAGGAAGCCTAAGGACCAGTTCTTCGACAAGGTGCAGGTTTTCAGGATCGGGTTCTTCGGTATCACGACTGGGATCGCTGCGCTCCTTCTCTTCAGGTACCTGATCTACCAGTACGGCTACGAGATGGCGGTCGCGGTGACTTTCACTACTGTGGCGGCCGCACAGTGGTTCAACGGCCTGCAGGCCCAGAAGGAGAGGGAGCCCTTCCTCAGGAACCTCAGGAGGAGCTTCTGGATCAATCCCTACGCCTACTTGGGCGTCGGCATCGGGATGCTGCTTCAGCTCTTCGCGATATACGCGGCGCCAGGCATCTTTGGGGCGATCCCGCTCAATCTGGAGCACTGGGGATACGTTGCCGGCTTCTGCGCGTTCACTTTCCTCGTCGTGGAGGCAAGGAAGTTGATTGAGAAAATGGTATTCAAAGATTGATCAAAACTTTTTTTATATCCTTGGTTTAAGCTTATAGCCATGAGGTTTCTCGTTGCGGGAGGGGCAGGGTTCATAGGCTCGAACATAGTGTGGAGGCTCGTCGGCGACGGGTTCGAGGTTGAGGTCATTGATGACATGAGCCTTGGAAGCCCAAAGAACTTGCCTGAGGGCGGCAGGCTGAAGATCACAGAGGGGGATGTAAGGGACAGGGATCTGCTTGAAGAGGCTATTGGCAGGTCGGACGGCGTCTTCTTTGATGCCGCAAGGAGCTCTTCCCCCATGTTTACGCCAGACCCGAGTGAAGGGGTCGAGGTCAACGTCATGGGGTTCATGAATGCGCTTGAGGCTGCCCGGAAAAGGGATGTCCCCCTCGTCTATGCTTCAACATCCTCACTATACAGCAGGTGCAATCCGCCTCACAGGGAGGGCATGCAAGTCGTGCCGGGGTCTTTTTACGAGTACTCGTTACTCGCCAGGGAGATGGCTGCGAGGCTGTACCACGAGCTCTACGGCGTCGAGGCGGTAGGGCTGAGGTACTTCAGCGTCTACGGCCCCAGGGAGGAGTTCAAGGGCAAGTATGCTAACAACATATCACAGTTCGCCTGGGAGATGATGAAGGGGAGGAGGCCCGTGATATACGGCGACGGGAACCAGACAAGGGATTTTGTGTTCGTGAGCGACGTGGTCGAGGCCAACCTTCTCGCCATGGAGAACGCCGCCAGGGCAGGGGGCGATGTCTTCAATGTCGGGACCGGGGTTGAGACTACCTTCAACAAGGTTGTGGAAATTTTGGGGGAGGAGCTCGGCACGGACATTAAGCCCATATACGTCGAGAACCCGATAAAGAACTATGTCAGGAGGACGCTCGCCGACACCTCTAAGGCGGCTGAGAGGCTCGGGTTCGTGGCAAAAGTGCCGTTGCGCGAAGGCGTAAGGAAGACCCTAGATTACTACGCGTCTAAAGCCTAATGATTAATGGCGGGAGCTGCTGCCACGCCTAATCGCTGGGGCGTTGTTCTTTGCCACATTATCGGTTTTGATGATCAAGGTCTCTTGGGGAAACGGTGAGCCAAAAGGAATCATGGCAAAAAAGGCATCGGTGACCCCCATTCCTCTCGATGGCTCGCAAGAGGCTCCATGACCAGGCATTGGCAACCCGCGACGAAGGCGATTAGGATCCTCACAACCAGTGACGGGAATTCTTCCAGTCGCCTTGGCGATGGGCGGGTCGGATGCGCCGTTCCCATTTCACTGGGAGCTGCGGCTTGGAACAATGGCGGCGGAATGGCTGTTGGGCCCTTCGGTGTGGCTGGCGTGTGAGCGCCGTCGCTTTTCAGGGCAATGCGGGAGGCTCAAGTGCCCGACATTGTTTCGTTTGTGCCCCTTCTGATTGCAGATCGCACCGATCTCTTTAGCTCTTCGAGTGTTGACCTTAACCTAGGCAAGTACGCATAGAGGATCGCGATGTAGGCAGAGAAGAAGACCAGCACATGCAGCACCAACGACGGCACCAGTGCCCAGAGCGTGTCCAGCCTGCTTATTGGGAAGGCTATTGGAAGCACAGACAGCGGCAGGGCAGGGAGAAGAATCACGGCTGCCTGCTTAACGAGCGCCCGGAACGGGAATGCCTGTTTAAAGTCCCTCTTCAGCAGGGTGGAGGTCGCGATCAGCGAGATTGAGAAAGAAGCAAGCATCGATAACCCCCAAGCCACGGAGATTTGCACCGGGTCCCTCACTAGGTAGGAGCAGATGGACAGAAGAAGTACATAGACTGCGTTGACCGAGAAGTTCAACAGGTCGTTCTTGAAAACGGCTGATCTGAGCAGCTCCCTCTGCGAGATCGAAGACGAGTCCTTCGCCTCCATGCCCAGGTAAGAGATTGCCGCAATCCCGGAGATGACTTGCATCACCGAGGCTAGCACGAAGGATCGCAATGGCCAAGCCGCAGGCAGGTATTTAGGACCCAGGATCGCGCAGATGGGCTC
>CALGKV010000115.1 GCA_937930465.1 Methanosuratincolales archaeon
GGCAAATTGGAAGGAGCTCGAAGCCACACTTAAATTGCTCTTCTCCCAGAGGAGGAGAACCCTTAGAAAGGCCCTGGAGACATTCTATAAACACGTTTGGATTGAGGAAGGTGCGCGGAATGGCGAGTTCGAACCCGACCTGCTCGAGAAGAGGGTCTTTGAACTCACTCCGACGGATTTCTTGGAGATAAGCAAAGTCTTTTCAAGGCGGGGGCAATCTGGCCGTGAATCTCAGGGGACTTGAAATAGAGGTCTTTGAGGGGGTGTATCCCCCTTCAGAGGATACATTCCTCCTGATGGACGCTGTTAGCGGCGAGAGGGGGGCTAGGGGGCTGGAGCTCTGCTCTGGCACAGGAGCAGTCGGGCTTAGCATAGCCAGCCACGTAGAGGAAATGGTCGCGGTTGACCTCAACCCGGTCGCTGCTATGAATACGCTCTTAAACTACAGGGTGAACGGCAGGTGGGTCAGCGTAGTTGTCGGCGATCTCTTTTCACCAATTCACGGCAAGTTTGACCTGATAATGATTAATCCCCCTTACCTCCCCGACGGCGAGGGGGACCCGGCTGACCCGACTTGGAGCGGGGGAGCGTCGGGAAGATCGATCATAGATAGGTTCATCTCTGAGGTCGGCGATTTCTTGAGCCCAGGGGGGAGGGCGTACATGCTCCAGTCAAGCATTAATGGAATAGAGAAGAGCTTGGAGAGAGCCTGTTCGGAAGGGCTTGAAGCTCAGATAGTTGAGCGCAGGGATTTCGATTTTGAGAGCCTTGTGGTTATAAGGATGGGGTTGGAGAGGCACAGCTCATCCGGAGTATGGAAAAGCTAAAATACTAAGGATTTCACTTCCATCTGGAAGTGTTCGGAGGAATAATCATGCCAGAGAGACCGGCACACTGCTACCGGTATTTCGATACGCCGGCTTACACTAGGAAGGAGTATATCAGGGGCGTACCTGGTTCAAAAATCACCAAGTTCGACTACGGAGATCCGAACGGCGACTTCCAGGCACTAGTCAGGATGATCCCACTAGAGGCAGGACAGATCAGGCATAACGCACTTGAGGCTGCGAGGGTAATCGCAACCAAGCACCTGCAGTCCGTTCTTGGCGAAAAGGGGTTCCACCTGAAGGTCAGGGCATACCCGCACCAGGTACTTAGGGAGAACAAGATGATGGCATTCGCAGGGGCCGACAGGCTTCAAGATGGAATGAGGAGATCATTCGGGAAACCGGCCGGCACTGCCGCCAGATTCAGGGCAATGCAGCCCATAATCGATGTCAGGGTGGCTTTGGACAAGAAGGACGTGGCAAAGCAGGCGCTAAAGCTTGCTTGCGCGAAGATGCCGATGCCCTGCAGGGTAATAGAAGTGAACTGAAGGGCATAGACACATACCTTCCCCCAACTTGTGAGTCTTTCGTGCCAATCAATCAGACCCTGATTTTTTTAGGGTGAGAAAATGTACGATTTTGAGATCGGGAAAGCAGTTGAGGAAGTAGTCAAAAGAGGGGCAAAGAGGATTTTAGTGCAAGCCCCGGACGGGCTAAAGCAGTTCCTGGGAGATCTCATATCTAGGCTTTCGCAGGTCTGCGAAGTGTATGTCTCAATGAGCCCCTGCTATGGCGGCTGCGATCTGGAGGACGATAAGGCTGCAATCATTGGCGCCGACATGGTGATCCACATAGGGCATAGGAAGTATATTGAGGGGGCAGAAAGGGTTCACACACTATACTTGCCAGCCCCCCATTTTGCTGATGTTAAGGGGCTAGCAAGCTTGGCAGCGTCCGAATTGAGGAGGAAGGGGTTTAGAAGGATCGGGGTTCTTGCGAATCTTCAGCACATCGAGTATGTTGGAGAGTTCGCGAGGGCAATCGAGGCGGAGGGGCTGGCACCTGTTGTCGACAGGCAGACAGGCGGGCTTGTTCTTGGATGCCAGACTGGCGGCGCAAAGAGGATCGAAAGCGAAGTCGACGCATTCCTCTTCATAGGCGGCGGGGAATTCCACCCTCTTGGGGTTGCGATGGATGTGGAGAAGGAGGTGTTTGTGGCGGATCCCTACCGGAATGAGTTGAGGGGCACTGCCGAGATAGTGAAGAAGACTCTCTCGCAGCGTTGGTGGGCAATAATGGAGGCTAGGAAAGCGAAGCGTTTCGGGGTGATTGTTGTGATGAAACCTGGGCAGTTCAGCATACGCTCTGCCGAAAAAATTGCTTTTGAGCTTAGGGCGGCGGGCAAAGAGGCGCACATGCTTGTAGGAGACGATGTAAGTCCTGAGAGGATTTCATCTTTCCCGTTCGTTGAGGCATTCATTGTAACCGGATGCCCAAGGATCGCAACAGACACATGCCAAGATCCGAACAGGCCGGTTCTGAACGAGGCTGAGGCTTGGAAGATGCTTGAGCTAATAAATGCAAGCAGAAAATAGGCAAATGGGGATCAGAATGGCTGATCCTTCTTGCGGCAGTTTTGAGAGTCGGCGACCCCCCAGATCGAAGAGAGAGCTTGAGATCATTCTAGAAACGGTCAGAGAATTTGAGGCACCAAATCTTGCCTATGAACAGTACAGGCTTCCGGCAAAGCTTGCTGCTGAAGTCATATGGTATATCGAGATGAGGCACCGCGATATCCAAGGGAAGCGGATCGTCGACCTCGGGTGCGGGACAGGCATGCTAACTGCTGGCGCGGCGCTGATGGGGGCGGATTACGTCGTCGGCGTTGACATTGATGTCGGATCGATCTTGAAGGCTAGGGAAGTTTGCCAGACGCTTTCTTTGGCTTCTGTCGTGGATTTTCTCAACTCGGAGGTCAGCCATCTCGAGCTTGATGCCGACGTGGTTGTACAGAACCCACCATTTGGGGTTAGGGTGAGGGGCTCGGACAGGGCATTCATCCGCAAGAGCCTAGAGATCGCCCCCAAGGTTTACTCAATACACAAGGGCGGTGCGGCGGTGATGGGGTTTGTATCGGCGTTCGTGGCAGAGTGCGGAGGTCGCATTGATGAAACGCTTCCGTTAAAGATAAAACTCTCTCCGACCTATCACTTCCATAAAAAGAGATCATACGCCTTTGAGGCGCAGCTATTCAGGATTGTGAGGGACATGCAGAGATGTCAAAAACAAAGATAGTTTCCCCTGGAGAAAAGCTCGGGGTCATCGAGGAGTACATGCCGGGTAGCGGCAC
>CALGKV010000116.1 GCA_937930465.1 Methanosuratincolales archaeon
GGGGGTGCCCTTTCCGGTGCATATTCTGCGCCTCGTCGAGGCTTTATGGCAACACCTTCCGTTCGAGAAGCGCAGAGAATGTGGTCGAGGAGGTCTGCGAATTAGTGGACAAGTACAGGATAGATTTCATTGAATTTGTAGATGACACATTCACAATAAACAAAAAGCGGTCTTTCAGATTGGCGGAGCTCCTTCGGAAATTCGACATCTCTTGGGCTTTTGGTTCCAGGGCAGACACGGTCTCCGCTGAACTTCTCCGGGCGTTCAAGAGGGCTGGCGCGGTGATGTTCTACATGGGGATCGAGTCTGCCTCTGAGAGGGTTCTGCGCCTCCTGAAGAAGGGGCTCTCTCTGGCGCAGATCAGGTCGGCCATTTCCTCAGCCAAGAAAGCTGGTTTGGAGACCACTGGCTCATTCATAATAGGGACTCCGGGGGAGAGTAGGGAGGAGGCGCTGGAGACCATAAGATTCGCTGTCAGATCGGGCATAGACTACGCCCAGTTCACAGCCATGACCCCGTACCCCGGCACGGAGGTCTACGATTTTGCGAAGGCTAACAGGCTGCTTGAGACCGAAGACTGGTCGAAATACACCACTATCAAGCCAGTCATGAGTACTTTCGAGATGACTGCTGAAGAGATCCGATCGCTGGTCTCTCTGGCCTACAGGAAATTTTACCTGCGGCCAAAGTTCTTGGTCATGCAAGTTGCAAAGAGGCGGATCCTTATGCTCAAGCCGATCTTAAAACGGTACCTAGCGAAGAGGACTGTTTGAAAATCAAGGACGCTGCATAAACCCAGAGAGTAGGGGCGATTCCATCATCCGCCAATCGACTTGATTAGCTCTTCCTTAAGGCTCTTCTGCAAGCTCTGCTGGTAAGCGGTAACTACCTTTGACGATCTCTGCCCCAAGATTTTCCTGCACATCGAGGGATCCCGAAAAGTTTCCAGCACTCTCAAGGCGAAAGCATGCCTCCAGCCTGCAACCCTGATACGCCTCCCGAGGATCATCTCAGAATATTTGTGGCTGATGTTTAGCGCTTGGCGGCGGCTCAATCCAAAGATCCTTTCCTCCCCTTTCTTATCCTTAGCATAGTCTTTCAGGTAGGGAAGTATTGAGGGCATTATCAGGACCTCGCGCTCGCATCCTCCCGACCTGACACGGACGATCCCTTGCTGGAAGTCGATGTCCCCCTTTCTTATTGAGAGCAGCTCGGATGTCTTCAGACCTGTTGTCGGATAGAGGCTCATCAGTACAAAGTCCCTGAGACCGATCTCCTTCTTCCGATACATGGATCTTATCCTGTCCAGGAACTCGCCCACTTCTGACCATGTTGGGACATCTTCAAGTTTCAACTTTACCATTTTTGATTACCATGTGATCTTCAGTCAGTTTATCCTTATCGCATCTGAAACCTCTTTCATCCTATCGCCTATCGTGAAGTCCAGATAAATCTTCACGGTCTCCAACTTGGAGTGCCCGATTAGCCTCCTGCAGAGCTCGATATCCTTCGTCTTCTCTAGGATCCGTATTGCATAGGCGTGGCGCAGGGCATGGCTCCTGATTCGCCTGCCCAAAAACCTCTGTGTGTACCTGTGGGTTATGTTGAGCACCTGGCGCCTGCTGAGGTCAAACACCTTCTCCCCTTGGATCTCCTTGAAGTATTCCTTCACATATGCCCTCAGATCCTGGCTGAGGATGGTCTGCCTCGCAAATTCATCTTTTTTCTTCAGCTGGGTTATTGTAATGATGTTTGTCACGAAGTCAAAGTCCGACTTCCTGAGAAGCAGGAGTTCAGAGGTCCTAATCCCGGTCGTGGCGAGGAGGCCAATGACGCAGAGATCCCTGAGCGGGACTTCGCCCTGCCTATACGCTTTGATCATCGAATTGATCAGGACCTCCACCTCTCTCCAGGACGGGACATCCCTCAGCTCCAGCCTCTGCTTGGGCACGCATGACCCCCTGCCCCTAATATGTTGGCTCGGAAGGTATAAAATCTTTTCAAAGATCAATGACGACATCAAACAAATCGATTAGCTTTCCAAGCCTCAGCCTTTCCATCGCATTTATCCCGGAACCCTTGTCGTCGAAGAAATCCCCCCAATAGGCAGTCCCCACAAAGGTCTTTGCCAGGGCTATTGCCTCACGAAGCAACTCTGCCTTTCCGTGCTGGAGGTAGATCGTAAGGTCATTCATAAAAAGCACGGGGGTAGGCGATGATATGTACTGGGCTAAGCATGGCTCGATCGCAGTGGCGTTCTCCTTTGCTAGCCGTACCACCTCCCCTGAGGTAGCCCCTTCGAGGCGGGGTGCTGCTATGCGCGCCGGTGCGATATGCCGTGCGAACTGCAGAGGAGGGGCAGGGAGCCGCCCGCCCACCTTTCTGCCCTCAGCGGATCTCTCGCCAGGGGCCATATCGATCACAGTTATCGAGCTGGATTCTTCTGACCTGGCGGCCTCAAAGAGGAGCCGACCTAAAAGCTTGGTCTTCCCTTTACCGACGTCCCCGCGTATCAGCGTCTTCTTGCCCCTGATCTCCTCATAGCTAATACCCTTCAATTATGCGCCTCCTCTTCAGTGCCAAAACTACGAGATAACCCATTATTGCCCCTGGGACGCTGCTCATGAGGAAGAAGATCGTGAACAGCTGCCACTGTGCAGTTAGCCCAAGGAAAGGCGGCAGCGAAGGCGCTCCAATAGCCGGGGCAACAAAGAATGCGCTAAGCAATGCCCCCAGGGCAGTCCCAAATGGCTCTGTCAGGCCTGCGGCTTCTTTGCGCCCCAGATGCTTGTAAACAAGACCCACCACCAAGGCTCCCGGGATGCCTCCTGGGAGAGCAAAAAAGGTCCCTGTCCCTATCCCAATCCTGGTTATTCCGATAAGCCCGGCGACTAAGCCTGCATTCAGCGGACCGAGCAATATCCCTGCGACCACGTTTATCATGTGCTGGAAAGGGAAGACCTTAGTTGGACCAACAGGAAAAGCCCCGGGAAAAACCGATAATGAGACGCCGAGCGCTACAAATATCGATGAGAGCACTATCCGATAAGTTGGTGTTTTTGAATGTATTATTTTCTTATTTTTGTAATTAGATCCGTTCTCAATATTCTCTTTTTTTGAAAACAAATTGCATATCCCTCCGCTGGCATTGCCCAGTTCAGGTTCAAAGGGTCGGCGACGGATCGAATCGCCCTCTCAGCCCCTTTCCAGGAGCTCCCCTTTCGGGCTACCAACTTCCCGTAAGTTTATAAGTCTTCCTATTACCTATTTATAAGAAAGGCAAAAAAAGTTTAGTTTTTAGTTTGTTTCATTCTAAAGTAAAACTGATATCTATAAATTTGAAATTCTTTTTAAATTATATTTAGTATTTTAAAATTTTATTTATTAAATCCTCCTTATATAAAGGGTTCAGATTAATAAATATTTATGTATAAATATTATACATAAAACTTTTAATATTTTTAAAATGTAGAGAAATAATTAATATAGTCGGACAAATTCTGCCCACCATCGAATTGCGCACTCTGTATGCACAGGGAAGTTTCCCCCATCTAGGGAAATTTAGAAGGTTCAGAACCAGGCGGATCGGCTAAGC
>CALGKV010000117.1 GCA_937930465.1 Methanosuratincolales archaeon
TTGGAGAAGCAAAGGTATCGTCAAGACCTGGTCAGGATGGCGTTCTGAATGCAATCCTCATGAAATGACCCCATTTTTAGCCTAGCGCTTCCTTCTTTACGCCTTTTATCCTCTTAAGGACAAGTTCCTTACCTCTCTCTAACTCCACCTCTTGGCTACCGCAGGATGGGCAGGCCATGCTGTAATCTGAAAGGTTTTTTCCCTTTTTCAGCTCGCTTGAGGTGCCGCATTTCAAGCATCTCAGCACTGGCATCCTTGTCCTGATGTATATGCGGCTCCCGTCCGCTATCGTGTTCTGGCTTGCCAGCCTGATGCAGAATCTGAGCTGCCTGGGATCTACATGCGTCATTTCCCCGACCTCTATGTGCATCTCCTTGATCTCTGTCATCCCATTTTTCTTTGCAACGTCAGAGACATACTGTATTATGCTGGCAGCAAGAGAAAACTCGTGCATGGGGATCACATTTATTAAAAATCCCCGTCCTAATATTGTTGACTTGGTGTCATGAGCTTGGCTAAGAAGGAAGGACAGTTTATCGTTTGGCCGGCATACTTGGACTCATCCAAGACAAGGTCGAGGGGAAGGATGATCCCGAAAGACAAGGCGGTAGAATCGCCCACTGCAGAAGAGATCCTTGAGGCGTGCAGAGAGCTTACATACACAGCCCAGCTAGAGATCGGAAAGAGGTTCCCACCCTTATGGTATGAGCGACCTGGGAGAGTCTTGGTCAACAAAAAAGGTGATGAGAAAAAAATCGATCTTTTGGTTCGGATCTCTGCCTCCATCGTTAAAAGAAGATCTCTGAAAAGAAAGTGATGAGTCGTTTAAATTATTTTAAAACTGGGTGATATTTGAAGTAAAGGATATAAAACACTGATGGTATATGCTTATGATTACCTTCATTTCGGAGTTGGTGTCTTGAACTATTTGGGGGTCGGGCTTCACATAGGCAAAAGCGGTCTACTTACAATAAAGTCGAAAAATCCCCCAAGGATCGGTTCTTCGGTGATAATCAAGGGATTCGGGGTCGTGGGGACTGTTATCGATGTCTTCGGCCCCATTAGCAACCCCTACATCTCGGTGAAACTAAAGAAGAAGCTTGGTGCCGAAGTATCTGGGCTCGAGTTCTTTGCAGAGGAACCTCGTCGTAGAAATTTTAGGAGGGGCTCAAAGGGTTATGGAAAGAAATCTGACAGACATTCAAGAAATTGACGAGATGACTTGCCCTGAATGCGGGGCAAAGACTCTAGTAAGGGATTACGAGCGGGCCGAGGTCACTTGCAGGGCATGTGGGTTAGTTCTCGGAGACAAGCTCCTAGACCCGGGTCCGGAATGGAGGGCTTTTGACAGTGACCAAAGAGACAAGCGATCGCGCGCTGGAGCGCCGATAACTCTTACGATACATGACAAGGGTCTCTCTACAATGATCGACTGGAGGGACAAGGACATCTACGGCAAGACCATCACTTCTAAGAAGAGGGCGCAGATCTACCGCCTTAGGAAATGGCAGAGGAGGATTAGGGTCTCAGATGCGTCCGAGAGGAATCTGGCTTTTGCCCTTTCTGAGTTGGAGAGGATGGCCTCTCAGCTAGGTCTTTCCAGGAACATCAGGGAAGCTTCAGCGCTCCTTTACAGGAGGGCTGTGGAGAGCCAGCTCATCCGGGGGCGATCAATCGAGAGTATGACAGGTGCTGCGCTCTATGCATCCTGCAGGAAGTACAATGTCCCCCTGACCCTTGACGAGATCTCCTCAGTCTCAAGGGCAAGCAAGAAAGAGATAGCGAGGAGTTATAGGTTCGTCTCTAATGAACTCACAATCAAAGTCCTGCCTACGGATCCCGTAAATTATGTGCCTAGACTAGTGACGAAGCTGAACCTAGACGGGAGGGTTCAGCAGAAAGCAGCAGAGATAATCCGATTCGCAAGCAGCGAGGGGCTGACCTCGGGGCGCGGTCCGACGGGGGTGGCTGCCGCCGCAGTATATATCTCGAGCGTACTTCTCGACGCAAAGCGGACGCAGAGGGACATAGCAAGCGCCGCGAATGTGACTGAAGTCACGGTCAGAAACCGGTATAAGGAGCTTATTGACAAACTCGTGCTTGAAATCTATTTATAGCCTCTTTATCATCTTTTTATATGCACGAGTTTGGAAGTGTGTTTTGTGGAGGAGTTGGAAGAGAAGCTAATCAAGGCATTGCAGAATTCGTCTGACCGGACCCTGCTCCAGAGCGATCTCTGGAAAAGCATAAATTCGAGCAGCCGAGAGGTCTCCAGGGCGCTCGCGAGGATGGAAAAGAAGGGCATCGTGAGGCGTGAGCCCTTCACTGGGGACAGCCACAAGACCTACCGCGTGATTCTGATTAAGAAAGAGCAAAAGGTGCAGATATCTGATGTGGTATGGTGTTCCTGCTTCACATGTCATGACCTATCGAGGTGCGGGATGGGTCAGCCCATATCCCCGGAGAACTGCGTGAAGCTCTCGATGTCGCTCAGGAACGAATTCGCGAAGCACCAAAAGTCAGAGGAGCTAAAAAAGGCAGCCTTCTCGGAGAAAGCGTAAGATGCCTGGCAAGGGCTCAATCTTAGGAGACTATTATTATAGGGAAGCAAAGAAGCAGGGATACCGTTCCAGATCCGCCCTCAAGCTTTTGGAGATCTGCCAAAAATTCCGAATAATCAAGCGGGGCGATATTGTTCTGGACTTGGGCGCCGCTCCAGGGGGGTGGCTCCAGGTGTCATGCCGCCTCGTTGGCGAGGAGGGGTTGGTCATTGGGGTCGACATCAGCGAGATAGAACCTCTGCCGTGCAAAAACATAGTTCTCCTCCGCGGTGATGCCAGATCGCCGGAATTGCATGAAAGCATTATGAAAACATCCGGTGGCATGGTGGATGTGATCACCTCTGACATGGCGCCGAAGTTTACCGGCATACACGATGTTGACCATGGCAGGCAGATACTGCTTGCAGGAATTGCCCTGGAATTGGCTGATAAATTGCTGAGACCAGGTGGGAAGGTGGTCATAAAAGTTCTGATGGGTTCTGATTTCGATGTTTTCAGGAGGGAGGTGAAAAGCCGTTTTTCTGATGTGAGGATCTTCAAGCCGAGCGCCTCTAGAGATTCTAGCTCAGAGGTCTACTTGATCTGCCGCGGGTTTATTGGGGGCTCGCAGCAACTTCTGCGGAGTCCGGAGGAAAGATCCGATGATTTAGCTAGGGGATAATAAGGGTACAATTCTTGGTAGACGCACCAACAGTTGAGCTTTATAAATGTGCATTGATAAAGATGAGTCTGGTGTGGTTGCTTTGAAATGTTATGTTGTCGACAGCTTCGGCGGCTTCTTCGCTTATGATGAATCGCTGAAGCTGATCACCTCGAGGGTCTTCGAAAGTTCGAGCGATGCCTCAATC
>CALGKV010000118.1 GCA_937930465.1 Methanosuratincolales archaeon
CCGTAAACCTTAGCAGCTGTGCACTCAGCACAAGCCCCTCCTGCAGGGCTCCAAGGATTGACGGGTATCGGGGTCACCGAAGCCGCAAAAACATTCAGTACTGCAAAAGGGGATATTGCCGCAATTATCATGAAAGCAACAAGTGCAGCAAAAATTTTTTTCGAACTTTCCATTAATTAATCACATCCCTAAAGTAAGAAATGCTTAAGCATAATTTAAGTTTTGTTATTATCATAAATTTTTTCCATTTATTGTATTTTAGTTAAACTTATACACAATTATTCACATTTCTGTTTTTTAGTGCAACATGAATACCATAAAAAACTGCGGCTTGCAACGAATCGCGCCTCCGGTTCCCTGCGCTCATCCCCAAGGCTAAGCCTGCAGATCCCGGATCAGGATTGGCGAATAAAGGAGGAGACTCAGCCCTCCAATGGCTGACGTTTGGGAAAGCAGCCGGCTGCATTACATCGGGAAGGCTCAGAACGCCTTCGGCACGCATCCGCACCCGATCGGAGAGAGTTGCCCCTCCGCACCTGTGGGCGGCGTTCCGATCCTTGCGCCCCCGCGACTGAATTGAGATCGCCTCCGGATCGGAAGCGGACGTCCCGGAGATGCAGCAGGAAGCGGACGGGGGGGCTAGTGCCCGAAGCCCTTCAGCACGCGCGGTATCGCCCTGACCAAGTCGCTCGCGGTGAACCTCTGGCCCACTTCCTCCTCGAGCATGTCTCCTGCGTAAGAGTTTATGAAGGAGGCCGCTACGGCCGCCCTGAATGGCTCAGCCCCCCTGCTGAGGAGCGCTCCTGCAACCCCTGCCAGGACGTCCCCGGTTCCTCCAGCGGTCATCCCTGGGTTCCCTATGTTCTTAACCCTGTACCTGGATCCGTCGGTTATTATGTCGTGCTTAGACTTGAGTAGCAAGGTCGCGCCGAGCCTTGAGGCCCACTCCCTCACTATGGGTAGGCGCTCCTTCCAACCCTCCTCCCTGTCCTCCGGGAGCTCGACGCCCGTGAGCGCCTTGAACTCTCCCGCGTGGGGCGTGATGACCGCCCCCAAGCCTTTCGCGGCTTCGGGGGACCTGCCCAGCGCCTTTATCGCGTCTGCGTCTATGACGGCTGGGATACTTGACTTGGAGATAAGCTTGAGGATCTCCAATACCGAGGATGCAGTCTCCGGGTGCTCGCCCAAGCCCATCCCGATCACGGCAGCGTCCGCACGGGCGACCTCCTTGGATATCTGCCCGATGGATCCCGGATCCAGGCGGTCCTCCGAATCGAGCGGCAGCACGATCAGGTCAGGGGAGTAGGACCTCACCTCCCTCGCGATGGAGCCAGGGACAGCCACTACTGCCAGGTCGATCCCTACCCGCAGCGCAGCCATTGCCGCAAGAGCCGGGGCCCCCGCGTACCTTGAGGACCCGCCGATCACGAGCAGCCGCCCGTTCTCGCCCTTGTGCGAATGGATCCGCCTCGGGGGGAGTGCCAGCGAGATGTCCCCGGGCCCTGCGAATATCTCAGCTTCGGGCGGGACGCCAATGCTTATCGTCTTGAGCGCCCCGACGTGCTCCCTTGCGATCTCCTTGACGATCCCGGACTTGGGCTTGTGGTGAGTGACTGTGAGGTCCGCCCTGAACGCGTCCCCCATCACTTCCCCGCTCCCGGCGTCGATGCCGGTGGGCACGTCGATAGCTACCCTCATGGCTTTGGCTGAGTTCGCCATCCTGACTGCAGTCCTCACGGGCTCCCTCAGGACCCCCCTTGCGCCGGTCCCGATCATGGCGTCAATGATAATGTCAGCAGACCCGAAGAGGCTTTCGAGCAGGGCAAGCTCGGACTCGGTCGGCGCGGTCAGCAGGCTTACCGAGTGGCGCATCCTCGAGACCGCGAGGAAGTTGGCGCGCGCCTCCTCTGTGCTGATCTGGTCAGGCTTAGCCAGCAGGACGACAACCACCCTCGCGCCAAACGATGCCAGGTGCCTAGCAGCCACGAAGCCGTCCCCGCCCTTGTTACCGGTGTGCGCCAGGACTAGGACCGATTTCCCAGATGCCGGAACAGCCGCATTAATCAAGTCAGCCACACCCTTGCCGGCATTCTCCATGAGCTGGACTCTGCTCACGCCTAGGAACTCGGCGTTCATGTCTACCGCCCTAATCTCTTCCGGTGATAGAGCCTCAAGCATCCTGATCCCCAGCCACGCTACCATTATCACGAAAGCTAAATATTACTTTATGCGAGATGCCTTCGAGATTCCCAGGGCTCATTGGGGGAGCCTGGGCTTCAGGGCCGAGCCTGGCGCCACTTCCCCAGGCTGCCAATCGGTCCGCACGTTCAGGCGCTCCTCTGATGGGGCTGCCCATGCCTTCCGGCGAGGGCAGGGGCTCATGGAGGGGAAAATGCTTGCGCGGCGCGGAGCGGAGACCTGCATGATTCCCAACATTTTTGCTTGCCTTAATCATGGAAAATCATAAAAATTCTGGGATGCAGAAATTATGACCGAGGCTCTATTTATGGGTCTTGAAAAGTTCGAGGGAAATGCTCTGCTGTTGTTCTTCTTCATCGCTTATGCATGGTCTTGGTCTTTCTGGGCGCTGCAGCTGCTGGGCATGGATCTCCATGTGGCAGCTTTTGGCCCGTTCGTTGCGGCGTTCCTGCTCACTTATGCCCAAGAAGGCAAAATGGGGGTGAAGGGGCTTCTCAAAAAAGGGTTCGATTCCAGGATCGGGAAAATTTGGTATGTGCCGACAATTTTGCTTTGGCCTGCCTACTACTTCTTCTCAATAATAGCCGTTTCCACAATAATTTTGGCGAGGTTTGGGGCGAAAAGAATGGTTCGTGGCGGGGAGGTCAAAACATGGAAGTGGGAGAAGCTGTCGCCTTGAACAGGTTCATTTGGGTTTATTTCAGCCTTGCCCTTCTTTCAGCCTTGCCCTTCTGATTGGGGGCCTGGCTTATGCCCCTTGGGTCCTGGCTTCGCACGGCATGTTCCCGCCTGACCTGATCTTTGCTTTCGTGGCAGTTGGCGGGGGTTCACCGACAATCGCTGCTCTTATAGCGGCAAGGCTAGAGTTCGGCAAGGGTGGGACGGGATACCTGTTCGGCCAGTTCCTCCGCAGGGGATTTTCAAAGCTCTGGTTTCTGGCGGCTGTGTTCATACCTTTGGCTCTTGCAGCATGCGCATCCTTGCTGTGGGCTTCATCCGGAGGGGCATTCGGCCTGGAGCTTACGGCATTGGCCGGGTTCCTGCCTCTCCTGATTGTGAGCTTCTTCATGAATTTGTGGGAAGAGATAGGGTGGAGAGGGTATGCCCTGCCCGCGCTGCAAAGGAGATGCAGCCCACTCGTTTCGAGCCTCTTTGTTGGGCTGTTTTGGGCATTGTGGCACTGGCCGCACTTCGCAGTGAGGGATAGCGCCATGGCGGCAAACTACAACAACAGCTTCGTCTGGTTCGCCGTTTTCATGATCATCTACTCGCTCTCCTACACGTGGATCTACAACTCGACCAGGGGGAGCCTGCTGGCGGTGTCGCTGTACCATGCATCCACAAACGCAGCTAACGCGACAGTCTTTGTTGGGTCGGGCATTTCCGGCCCGGTCTTCCCTTTCTATTTCCTTGTCGTGATCATTTTCACGCTCATTATTATATTTTCGAACCCGGACCGATGGAAGCGCGTCCCGAACAATCCCTTATCGCGCGGAACAGGCTGCCTCCAAGGCATGGGACCGGCACCCCCATCAGGATCCCGCCATCGGGGCGAGGCATCCCCGCTGCAGCCCCAGAAGTGATATCACGGATCTCCCAGGAACCGCCTTCCCAAGAGCCTGCCGGATGGAGGCAAGGAAACGGGCTTCTGGCAACCCCTCCGCCGAGTATGGATGGAAGAATGCGGGCGATTTTGCAGCCGCTCCCCATTCTGGGGTTGTGGAAAAAGGATTTCAGTGACGGCGCGCACTATGGTTTTGGGGATCTATTTTGTCCAAGATTGAAATCAAGGACGGGATTTACTGGGTCGGCGCGGTCGACTGGGATGTCAGGAACTTCCACGGCTTCTCCTACACGACGCACAGGGGGACTAGCTACAATGCATACCTGATTGTGGACGACAAGGTGGCGCTCGTCGATACTGTCTACAGGCCGTTCGCAGGCGAGATGCTCGATAGGATAGGCGAGATAGTCGACCCTTCGGAGATAGACTACATCGTGATGAACCACGTCGAGTCCGACCACTCGAGCTCGCTGCCCGAGATGCTCAGGATTGCCCCAGGCGCAAAGGTGTTCGGGACTGCGAAGTGCAAGGCTGGGCTTGAGAAGCACTTCACCTGCAAGATGGACTTCCAGGCAGTGAAGACGGGGGACGAGCTCAGGCTGGGGAGGAGGACGCTGATGTTCATCGAGGCTGCGATGCTCCACTGGCCGGACAGCATGTTCACTTATGTCAAGGAGGACGGCATACTGCTCCCGAACGACGCCTTCGGGCAGCACCTCGCGAGCTCCGGGAGGTTCGATGACGAGGTGGACCAGCACGTCCTGATGGAGGAGGCTGCGAAGTACTACGCGAACATACTCCTGCCGCTGAGCCCCCTCGTGAAGAAGAAGATCGAGGAGATCGTGGGGATGGGGATCCCCATAAGCATGATCGCCCCAAGCCATGGCATAGTCTGGAGGAGGGACCCGATGAAGATAGTCCAGTCATACATGAAGTGGGCGGCAGGGGCCGCGGAGAAGCGGGTCATCATCGCATACGACACGATGTGGGGCAGCACCGAGAAGATGGCAAGGGCTATCCTTGAGGGGATAAGGTCCGAGGGCGTCGAGGTGAGGATGTACAGGTTCCCATACTCGGACAGCAGCGACATAATCGGGGAGGTCCTGGAGGCCAAGGGCCTGCTCGTAGGCTCTTCGACGATCAACAACGGGATTCTCCCGACGCTGGCGCCGTTCTTGACAGACTTGAGGGGGCTTAAGCCCAAGGGGAGGAAGGCGGCGGCATTCGGGTCTTACGGGTGGATGGGGGGCGCTACGGAGGAGATCGAGGCAGCGCTGAAATCCGCAGGGATGGAGATCGTGATGCCCGCGCTGAAGCTCAACTGGGTGCCGAGCAGCGAGGAGCTCAAGAGATGCGAGGAGTTCGGGAGGGAGTTCGCGAAGAAGCTCTAGCTGATCTCGCTTCCTCACGATCCCAACAATTTTTCACCAATGCAGGGCTACTTCCGATCGGGCACCACTGGCATGCTGTTCCGCTGGAGGTAGTAGTCGTACCCGTCTACGAGCGCGTTCTTGCTCGCCTCCAGGATGTTGGTCGAGACCCCGACTGTGACCCAGTTCGACCTCCCGTCAGAGAACTCTACGAAGTTCCTGACCGACGAGGCGGTGCCCTCGGCAGCCTCCGCGATCGAGACCTTGTAGTTGACGAGCTGGACCTTCTCTATCTCCGGGAAGAATCCGGACATCGCCTTCCTGAGGGCCCTGTCCTGGGCATTGACGGGGCCGTTCCCCTCCTCGATGACATAAAGCTCGCGGTCCCCCACCCTCAGCTTTATCGAGCTCTCGGCGGCGAACCCGCCGTCGCGCGACTCGCTTATCGTCCTCCACTGGACGACCTCGAAGAGCTTCCGGTAGTGGCCGAGCTCCTTGGATATTAGGAGGAAGAGCGATGCGTCAGCGCCCTCGAGCAGGTATCCGCGGTACTCCAGCTCCTTTATCCTCTTCAGCAAGGCTGTGACGGCAGGCGAGTTCTTGTCTGCCTGGAGACCGAACTCCTTGATCTTTGCCAGGATGTTGGCCTTGCCCGATAGCTCGGAAACCGAGAAGAGGCGCATGTTGCCCACAAGCGACGGGTCTATGTGCTCGTACGCCACGCAGTTCTTCATCACGGCGTCCACATGCACCCCGCCCTTGTGGGCGAAGGCATTCTCGCCCACATATGGCTGCCTCGGGTCAGGCCTCATGTGGAGCACCTCGTAGACGTAGAGGGAGAGGGGCTTGAGCCCCCTCAGCCTCTCGGTTGTCAGCTTCGAGGTTGAGAAGCCCATCTTCAGCTCGAGGGCAGGGATTATCTGGCAGAGATCGGCGTTCCCGCACCTCTCGCCTATCCCGTTTATCGTGCCCTGCACGTGGCGGGCCCCTGCGACCACCCCCAGGATCGAGTTCGCGACTGCTGCCCCAGAGTCGTTGTGGCAGTGCACTCCGACCCTCGCTTTCAGGGAAGATGCCACTTCCCGGGTGATCCTCTCGAAGTCGGCAGGGAGAGTCCCGCCGTTCGTGTCGCAGAGGGCAATGGTCTCTGCCCCCGCGTCCTGGGCAGCCTTCACTACCTCAAGCGCGTAATCCCTGGAGGACTTGTAGCCGTCGTAGAAGTGCTCGGCGTCGAATATGACGCGCAGCCCGTGGTCCCGCAGGTACCTCACCGAGTCGTAGACCATCTCGACGTTGGTCTTGAGGTCGGTCCCTAGGACGCTCCTCACGTGCAGGTCCCAAGACTTCCCGAAGATCGCTGCGGTCCTTACCCCGCTCCCCACAATCGCGTTCAGGTTCGGATCATCGCACGCCTTCACCGAGCTGCGCCTCGTGCTACCGAAGGCGACTACCTCGGCGTTCTCCAGCGGGAGATCCCTCACCGCCCTGAAGTACTCCTCGTCCTTCGGGTTCGATCCGGGCCATCCACCCTCTATGAACGATACGCCGAACTCGTCCAGCTTCGAAGTGATCCTTATCTTGTCCTGGAGGGAAAAGTTCACGTCTTTGGCCTGCGCCCCGTCACGGAGCGTGGTGTCGTAGATCTCAACAAAGTTCGATTTGGCAATCCCCCATTTCAGACCCTCGACAGTGGAATAGCATCGCATGGATCGCTAATAACCCTTTCGGATTAGGATAAAGCAGCCAAAGGAAAGGAGAGACGGGGGACTGCCCTTTCTGGCGCTTTTTCCGGAAGTCAGCGGCGCGCAATCCTGCGCCCCAGCGCCGCAGAGAGGATGACGACGAAGCCGAGCGCGATTAGCGCGAGCGGCCACCAGCTCGAGATGGAGTAATTCCATGCGATTATCGCGATGACCCCAATCGCCAGGAGCACTACCCCTCCAGTGATAGGGCCAGAGTCCTTGCCGGACCTTGCGTTGCTGATCCCAAGCAAGACAAGCAGGATGCCCAGGCCGCCGAGGAAGTAAGCCCACCATATCGCCCATGAGATCGCCCCGGACGTGGCTAGCCAGAACGAAACCCCCAAGGCTATGAGGACGCCGCCGCCAAAGAGCGGGCCCGACAGGTCCCTGCTTGCAGCCGGGGCATGGGTGCGTGCATTGGGCTTCGGCTCGCCCTGCTGCACAGGGGATCCGCAGGAAGGGCAGAACAAGGAGTCCCCAGGCATATGCCTGCCGCATTTTGGGCATGTGCGATCATTCATGTGATAAGGAAACTGCATCCTTGCTTATAAACAGTCGGGGCACATGCATGGGGCGGCTATTCCGATCTTCCCTCGAGCTGAGGCACTTTGCCCGTCATTTGAGCATGCGATCCAGCAATGGCCTGGCGGATCCGGCGTCAGCCGCAGCGCCAACCCTATATCCGGCAAGGCGCCACTCCCCTCTGCGTTCCGAAAAGGCTAAAGCGCTCTCGGAGGGGGGCAGGGCTCCGAAGAGTTCACCCACAAGGCTGGTGAGCGCCCCGCCTGCGCTCGGCTTGCCGTATCTTGATATCCAAGGCTTCCCAGAGAGGACCTTCTTGTCGGATATCGATATCACGGTCTTGCCGAGCATCCTGCGAGCAGCGGCGATCGCTTGGGGGCCGAGGGGTTGGAGCGAATCCGTTTCGACCACGGTGAACGGTATCCTCCGCTGCTTGAGCAGCACAGAGTTGGGGGTATTGGCTGGCAGGAGCACAAGGAACCCCTTTGCGCCAGTTGGCTCGGAGTACTCCGACTCCTGAATCCCCCCGCTCTGATCGGGCATGGTAAGAAATGGCTTGCAGCGATTTAATAACGCTTGCCGGTCTGCCCTCCTGGGGAAAAGGGGGGCGAGACGGGAGGGGGCAGCTAGGGGAATGCTCAGACCTTCATTGCCTCCTCGCGTGCGGGCGGAGGCGCTTCCTTGAGGCGATAGCCAGCAGCGCAGCGGCGGCTGCTGCAGCCGCGTACCAGAGCGGGGATATGCCCTGGGGCTGCGCAACCTGGAGATGGCGGTAAGAAGTGGAGCTTAGCTGGCGCCCGTCCTGAACCCAGGAGAGCTCCACGTCGACCTCCAAGTCCCCTGGAGAGACCTTCGGGTCTATGTCGACCTCCATCATCACGATCTTTGAGGAGCCGCCCGGCAGGCTACCGACGAGCGTCGATGTCGATCCCGTCACATACCCGGAGACCAGGGAGAGCCGCAGCTGCTCCGCAGTCTGGCTGCCGTTGTTGGAGATCTTCACGAAGACCTTCACGTTCCTC
>CALGKV010000119.1 GCA_937930465.1 Methanosuratincolales archaeon
TTGTCAGGAGAGTTGTAGAGTGTGTGAAAGGCGATGGCGGGTTCCCATTTGCAACGGAGACCACCGCGCTCTACCCCGAGGGGGCGAGGGTTACTGTTGGAGATAGTATTAGAACAGCGGCTTATAATGGATTCACAGAAACTGGGCTCGGGTGCCCTATCGTAATTGCCGATGCCCCTGACGGCTTTAGCGGCACAGTGACAGAAGGCGGAAGACTAATCGCTTATGTGAAGGTAGCAAAGGCGATTGCCGATGCCGACGCCATCATCGTCTTGAGCCATGTGAAGGGGCACGTCCTGTCTGGCATAGGTGGCGCGATTAAAAACCTGGCTATGGGGTGCACAACGAAGGACTGCAAGAGGGAGCAACACAAGGCGCATGGGCTTGTCTTTCGCGAAGAAAAGTGCACAGGGTGCGGCTCGTGCGCCCAGGTCTGCCGGTTCTCCGCCTTGGAGATTGTGGAAGGCAGACCAGTCTGGGACTGGGACAGGTGCTTCTACTGCTCGACTTGCAGGTTCAGCTGCGAGTACGGTGCTATCGGGATACTTGAGGACGGCAAGGAGAAGTTTCAGAAGGGGATGGCAGAGGCGGCCGCAGGGGTCTTGAAAATAATGGAAGGGAAGGCGACCATTTTTCTCAATTTCATATTCGATGTCACGCAATGGTGTGACTGTGCGGCTCCGGCGGGCAGGCTCGTGGTTCAGAATGTCGGGATACTCGCCTCAAGGGATCCCGTCGCCATAGACGCCGCATCTGTCCGGCTGGTCGACTCGGCTGAGCTGTTCCCCTCTTGGGGGGTCTCGCCGCCGGATGTCTTGGGGAAGATAAACGGGACGGACAGCTGGATACACATCTATGAAGCAGAACGCCTGGGCTTGGGGTCTAGCAAGTACAGGATTTTGAGAGTTTAGAAAGGTAGAATGGAAAGATTGAGGGCCCGGGGCGGGGATCGAACCCGCGAGCTGAGGCTCTCTGCGCTTGCGCGCCACAGGCCTCCGGGATAACCGCTACCCTTCGGGGGCAGCCCACATCGGCTGCCTAACCCGGGCCACCTCAGGCCCCCTTCAGACTTGCACATTACGAGCTTTTTAAAGTTTACCTGATTTCGGGAGGTCAACAGCCAGAAAGCCTTGCAAAAGATTTTTTACATCTACTTTACAAATGTAAATATAGGCGGTCCCTTTGTTCCTTGAGATAAGAATCCATGGAAGGGGCGGCCAAGGGATAGTGACCGCCGCTGAGATGATAGCTGAAGCTGCCATTCTTGAAGGGTTTTACGCACAGTCGATACCGCTCTTTGGCGCTGAGAGGAGAGGCGCCCCCGTTAGCTCCTCGACAAGGATCTCTGAATCTCCAATCAGAAGGCATTCGCAGGTTCGAAACCCGCACATCGTTGCGGTGTGCGATCCGATCCTTCTTTACATGAAGGAGGTCTTTGATGGTGTTGTCGACGGCACGACGTTGGTTATCAACCACAAACAGGAGCCGCAGCTTAAGGGATTCAGGGTAGCCCTTCTGGACGCCACGGGTATTGCGGTCGAGAATGGATTGGTTAGCGCAGGCTGGGCAATCTTGAGCACAGTGATCTTCGGGGCGGTCTCCAAAGTTACTGGCGTTGTGAGCAAAGGGACTGTACCAAAGGTAATCAGATCAAGGTGGGATGGGGAGGCCGCAGAGAGGAACGTACTGGCTGCGACTGCGGGTTATGACGGGGTGAAATCTTGGTAGAAATCCCTGTATCGAGGGCAAGGGAAGGGGCTGGCGGACTGACGGGGATGTGGAGGATCAAGAGACCAGAGGTGGACAACAGCAAGTGCACAAAGTGCCACCTTTGCTGGCTGTTCTGCCCCGAAGGCGTAGTTCAAAAAGGGAGCAAGGGGGAGGTCTGGATAGTGTACGAATTCTGCAAGGGCTGCGGCATATGCGCCGAGGTCTGCATTCCTCACGCCATAAAAATGGTGAGGGAGGTCTAGTCGAATTTGATTGCGACAGGCAACCATGCAGTTGCGCACGGTGTGAAAGCCGCCAGGGCAGAGGTCGTAGCAGCCTACCCGATAACACCCCAGACTCAGATCATCGAAAAGCTCTCCGAGTTCATTGAAAGGGGAGATATGCGTGCAAAGCTACTGCGGGTCGAGTCTGAGCACAGCGCGATGGCGGCTTGCATTGGCGCATCAGCCTGTGGTGCCAGAGCGTTCACTGCGACCTCATCACAAGGTTTGTTGTATATGAGCGAGATGGTCTTCTGGGCTGGGTTAGGGAGCTTCCCAGTGGTAATGGCGGTGGTGACGAGGACCCTAGCCCCTCCTTGGAGCATTTGGAACGAGCATACAGACATCCTCAGCCAGAGGGATGCAGGATGGATAATGATGATGTGTGAAAGCGTTCAGGAGGCCTATGATTCCACTTTACAGGCATTCAAGATTGCCGAGGATGGAAGGGTTAGGCAACCAGTCATGTTTGGGCTCGATGCGTTCTCCCTCTCGCACACTTCGGAGAGGCTAGATCCAGTAGAGCAGCAGGAGGCCGACGCGTTTCTTCCGGCACCTGAAAGGAACTGGAAGGTCTTGGACGTCCAAGATCCTACCACTTATGGAAACATGGCGGGTCCGGATATTATGATGGAGATTAGGCATTCCATAATGGAGAGGGTAAAGAACAGTGCGCATCTCATCGAGGAGGTTGCCCTTGAGTTCAGCAGGATCTCTGGAAGAGAGCAGACCGGCTTGGTGGAGGGGTACAAGACGTCTGGTGCAGAGGTTGTACTGGTGGTTGCTGGTGCGTCTTCGGGCGACGCGAAAGATGCGGCTGACACTCTGAGGGAAGAAGGGGTCAAGGCTGGCGTAGCAAGGCTTAGGGTCATCAGACCGTTTCCAGCTGAGAAGATCAGGGAAACGGTGCAAGGATGCAAGGCGGTCGCAGTCGTGGACAGGGATTATTCATTCGGCTGCGGAGGCATAATCGGAAAAGAGGTGGCCTCGGCAACTCGCGCAAGACAGTTCAACTACATAGCCGGAATCGGGGGGCGCGACCTCAGCATTAGTGACTTTATGGGAGTCGCCAAGGATGCGCTAAGGAGGTCGGAAGCGGGAGAGGAGGGAGGGGAGATCTGGTGGGGGACGAAAAGGCATCAGTAGCTTTCACATTGAGGAGCCTGCCAGAGGAGGAGTACTTGCTACCCGGTAATGCCGCGTGTCCAGGTTGCGCGGCAATAATGGCGATGAGGATAGGGTTGAAGGTGCTCGGACCTAGAACGATACTCGTAGTCCCGGCCTGCTGTATGTCAGTGGTGCAGGGGCACTACCCAAAGACGCCGTCTAAGATTCCAATCTTCAACACAGCATTTTCCGCCTCAGCAGCCACTGCATCGGGGATTAGGGCGGCGCTTGAAATTGAGGGCTTCAGGGATGTGAATGTTGTCTGCTGGGCAGGTGACGGAGGCACAGCAGACATAGGCATCCAGTCTCTCAGCGGGGCTGCTGAGAGGGGGGAAGACCTGATCTACGTCTGCTATGACAACGAGGCATACATGAATACAGGTACCCAGAGGAGCAGCAGCACGCCTGAAGGCGCGAGGACTACGACCACAATCACAGGT
>CALGKV010000120.1 GCA_937930465.1 Methanosuratincolales archaeon
ACCTTATGAAGATCTCGCCTGATTCGCTCAGGGACTGCATCATGGCTTCAGAGATCCCCCTCTCAATTTCGGGCGCCCCCAGGAGTTGCGATGCGATCCTTATTGTGTGGTCCGAGACCCTCTCGACATTCCTGAACGCGATCCTGTAGTCAAGTGCAGCCTTTATGTCGTTCAAGCCATAGTCCTTCAGAGCGCTCTGGTCTTCCATTATGCTCGAGAGCCACCTGCTACCCATGAAATAGAGCTTGTCCACGTCCTCATCCCTTTCGATTATGTCTGAGAGCAAATTCTTTCGGAAATTCTGGTCGCTCGACCTCTCCGCCTTTATTACGTCGGCAATCATGTCTTTGGCCATGGTTGCCATCCTCAAAAACAACCTGTCCAGGGGGAATTCGTATGGCTTGAGGAGGATCTGTATCGTCATCTTGTCCGATGTCTCCTCTATTATCTCAGCCCCTGCCATCTTGAATTTGATCATCTTCCTGACCTTGTCCCTGGCAAAAGGCTCAAAGCTAACCTTAGTTAGTTCCAGCTTTATTACATCGTAGTTAGCAATGTAGGCTGCCAGGGCCTTCCTTATAAGATCGCCAGCGTCAGGATCCCTTGCCTCGATGACTATTTCTTTTGATCTCTTGTCTTCCCTACTGCCTTCTATTGTAGAGATCCTTAAGCTCCCGTTTGGCAAGGTAACAATATTGACCTCTGTCTTGGGCGCTATCCTGTTCTTCTTGACCCATTCATGTGGAAGCGAGACTGTGAATGTTGATTTCCCAACCTTCTGTACTCTGCGCATTCCCATGTTCCTTACTCCCATATCCCGTTTATACACATATATATTGAAATTTGTTATATATATTTTTAACTTGCATATATATTATTGTATTTATGTTAAACAGCAAGTACTCCAGGAAAAATAAACAGACCCTTTCTCTTCGGTTATTTTCGTCCCTTCACGAACAAGCTCAGTATATTCTTTATTTACAAAAATATATTTTATTTCTTATTTATGTGGGAAAATACAAAATATGCATATCCTATATATATAAAAACTGAATCCCTACTCCGAAGGGAAAAAATATGTCTTTTAAGAACAGAAAAGGCATCTCGAAAATCTTGGCAGTTGGAATAGTTGCTTTAGTGCTAGTTGCAGCGGGGGTATTTTATTACACCCAAATAATGGGGGCTGAGCAGCCCGCCACTGTGACTGCTGGGGGCGCTTCGTTCCCGTACCCTTTGATATCGAAGTGGACCTCTGAGTACAACAAACTACACCCGCTAATACAGATAACTTACCAATCTGTCGGAAGCGGCGCGGGCCAGAACGGCCTATTCGCTAAGACATTCGACTTTGCAGGATCGGATTCACCTTTGAGCGACTCGCAGATCGCTCAGAATCCGGGCATACTGCACATCCCGGAGACGGGCGGAGGGATTGTCGTTGCGTATAACATACCCAACATAGGATCCGGAATGAACCTGACCGCAGACATCATAGCAAAAATATTCCAAGGTAACATCACGAAGTGGAATGACCCAGCGATTGCTGCCATAAACCCTGCTCTTACGTTGCCTGACTTGGGCATAGTGGTCATCAGGAGATCCGACTCGAGCGGAACGACCGACGGATTCACCACTTACCTCAAGAACGCTAGCTCAGTCTGGGTTCTGGGCTCTGGTAAAACCGTCAACTGGCCTACCGGCATAGGGGCATCAGGCAACAGCGGTGTTGCGAGCACACTGCAGCAGACGCCGGGCGGAGTAGGTTATCTCGAGTTCTTCTACGCGAAGAACAACTCTATCCCATACGCGAAGGTGCTGAACAGGAACGGGCAGTTCGTTGAGCCGACGCTCTCTTCGATTTCCAAAGCTCTCGGAGCAGCCGCGCCATTGTTGACTTCTGATATACGGGCATCAGTAGTCAATATGCCTGGCGATGGCGTTTACCCGATATCCGTCTTCACGTACATACTTGTGTACAAGGATCTGTCCTATATGCCCGAAGCCAGAGCCAAAGCAGTGGCTAACTTCCTGTGGTGGGTCATCCACGATGGGCAGTCTTTTTCAGAGTCCCTCCTCTATCCTAGGCTTCCGAGCAGCGTCGTGACCATAGCGGAGACGAACCTCAGGCAATTAACATACAACGGAAGACCCTTGCTGTGAGCTGGCGGTAAACGTGAACAAGAAATCCATTTTTTTTAAAGATTCGGCTTTCAAGTATCTAGTGGGCGGGGCTTCAATGGTAGTAGTTGGCTTTTTTGCGATGATATTCGTAATGCTTGCCATAAGGTCCTACCCGTCCATAGTTAATGATCCTCTTATGGTATTCGGCAGCACTTGGGATGTGAACTCTGGGATATTTGGCGGACTCCCTGCCATTATGGGGACCTTGGCTTCTTCAGCGATTGCTGTCGCCTTCGCGATACCGATAAGCCTTGGCATGTCTGTATTCTTCACCGAGTATGCGCCCCGTAGGGTAAGGGCTGCCCTGTCTGTGGTGATCGACATAATGGCCACAATCCCGAGCGTAATATTCGGCATATGGGGGCTATGGATAATCGCCCCCCTTGTTAAGAACTACGTGCAGGAGCCCATTATAGGCTCTATAGGTTTTATACCCCTATTCTCGGGTCCGGCATATGGGCTGAGCCTCTTCTTGGCTTCCCTAGTGCTGACCTTCATGATAGTCCCGATAATATCCTCTTTGACAATTTCGCTGCTTTCTTCAACCCCTGCTGAGCTTAGGGAGGCAATGATATCCCTTGGCGCCACAAGGTGGGAAGTTGTCAGGCATGTGGCATTGCCTTTCTCCAAGCTTGGCATATTCGCAGCGATCATACTTGCACTCGGTCGGGCATTGGGCGAGACAATGGCAGTGACCATGGTGATTGGGAACAGTTTCATGTGGCCCTTTTCTTCCGTCTCGCTTTTCTCTCCTGCATCCACGATAACCAGCAAAATCGCGAGCGAGCTATACGAAGCAGTAGACATGCTGCATGTTTCTTCGCTCATTGAGCTTGGGCTGATCCTTTTGGTGATCACACTGACCGTCAATTTTTCAGCCAGGCTCATCATAACGCGCATTTCAAGGAGGGGCGCGACTCAATGAGGCTCATATCGAGGCGTTCTAAAGAGAAGCTGATAATCGCAGCTCTGGTCGCTCTCACCGGAGCCGCGGTGATCCCGCTCTTATGGATAGTCGCGAGCATAGTTTGGAACGGGGTCTCGGTGATGAGCATCGAGTTCCTCACCTCCCTCCCAGCCCCATTCGGATCCACGGGAGGAGGCATAGGGAATGCCATAGTCGGCACCCTGATCATCAATCTCTTCGCGAGCGGATTGGGGATACCGCTTGGCATCCTCACGGGGATATACCTCTCTGAATATGCTTACGACAGCAAGATGGGATCTGCCGTCAGGACTGTTGTAGAGTCGCTTTCAGGCGTCCCCTCCATAGTGATAGGCCTGTTCGCCTTCACCCTGATAGTCCTGACTTTCCGCCACTACACGGGGATCGCAGCCACTTTGGCTCTTGGGATTATGATGATACCTCTTGTTGCCAAAGCTACCGAGGAGTCTATGAGGGTAGTCTCCAATGATCTGAGGGAAGCTGGGATGGCGCTGGGAATCCCAAAGTACAATATAACGACAAGGATAGTCCTGAGCATGGCCAAGGGGGGCGTGATCTCCGGGGCCCTCCTGGCATTTGCAAGGATAAGCGGCGAGACTGCCCCTTTGCTCTTCACAGCGCTTTTCAGCTTTTATTGGCCGACCGGAATAAACCAGCCGATCGCAACCCTGCAGGTACTCATATACAATTACGCGATCAGCGGCTTCGCTGACTGGGTCGCTAAGGCCTGGGGTGCATCCCTTCTGCTAGTCTTGGTGGTGATAGCCATCAATGTCGCGGTTAGAACTCTTGGGAGAAAGAAATACGGAGGTGCCTAATATGGCAACAAAACTTGTAACAGAAAAATTGAGTGCCTGGTTCGGTAAGAAGCAGGTTCTGAAGGACGTTTCAATTGCATTCGAAGAGAGGCAAGTCACTGCGCTAGTCGGACCTTCTGGGTGCGGCAAGTCCACCTTCATAAGGTGCCTGAACAGGATGCACGAGTTGAATCCTGGCGCGCGCGTTGATGGGAAGGTATTCCTCGACGGACTTGACATCTACGGGATGGATCCTATGGAGGTCCGGCGCAAGATAGGCATGGTCTTCCAAAAGCCGAACCCGTTCCCCAACATGTCCATATCGGACAACGTTGTTGCAGGGATTAGGCTTTCGGGGGATGCGCGCAAGTCGGATCTGGATGAGATAGTCGAGCGCACGCTTAAGTCAGTAGGCCTTTATGACGAAGTAAAGGAAGATCTAAAGAGATCGGGAGCAAGCCTTTCAGGTGGGCAGCAGCAGCGGCTCTGCATTGCGAGGGCACTAGCGATGCAGCCTGAGGTGATTCTTATGGACGAGCCAACGTCATCCCTCGATCCTGCCTCAACAAGCAGGATAGAGGAGCTAATCAGGAAGCTAAAGTCGGAGATTACCGTGATAATAATAACGCACAATGTTGGGCAAGCTGCGAGGATATCTGATAAGACTGCCTTCCTTTACTTGGGCGAGCTCATAGAGTACAACGACACGAAAGCGTTCTTCGAATCGCCGAAGAGCCCGATAACCGAGAGGTACATAACTGGGAGGTTTGGGTGATGGAGGAGCCAACTTATTTGAAAGAAATAAACAATGGGATATCCGAGATGTACAAATCCATAATGGAAATATACGGGGATGTTCTGTCGGTAATGGGGGAGCCAGACGAAGTCAAGGCAAAAGAGATCTGCGAGAAGACGAAGTCAGTGATGGAGCAGGAGGAGAAAGTTATCGATCTCTGCGTCGAGGCCCTCATCAGGCACCAGCCCTTTGCGGGGGATCTCCGCGCGGTAACGTCCGCGATGCGTGTCTCGTATGACTTGGCAAGGATTTCGAGGTATCTCAGCAATATCGTCCAGGTGATTGGTGACGTTAACTCAGGTCTGAGCTGTGCGCCTGATGTGAAGGAACTTCTTGAATCGGGCTGGGAGATGATTCAGGAAAGCATAAGATCGTACCTTTCCAAAGACCCGATCTTGGCGACTTCAGTAATTGAGGAAGACGCCAAAATAGATGCAGGTTACCGGAAGGTCCTCTCAAAATACAAAGACTATGCGGCGGGAGGGGCATGTGTTTTGATGAACGGGCTGATCGCCAGGATAATCGAGCGCATGGCAGACCATGCTTGCTACATCTCCGCGGAAACTGTCTACATGGTAACGGGGAGCCGGATAGGAGTCAGGGCGCCCAAATGCCCTCCTGAACATCATCATCAGTAGGCTGGCGCCTCACAGGAAAACCCAGAAGATCATCATGAGGGAATAGCACACTGAAACCGAGATGAGGACGAAGGGCACGCTATACCTGAAGAACTCCCTGGCGCTAACCTTGCACCCCTCCCGCTCGCAGAGGTTGAGCGCAACTAGCAGCGCTGGCGCACCTGCGACAGTGAGGTTCGAACCAAGAGTGCCAGACCAGAGTATTGCCCACCAGTAGGGCCAGGGGGAGATCCCTGCTTGGACGCTGAAATCTTTTACAAGGTAGAGCAGAGCCAAAATGTACGCGTCGTGCTCAATGAATCCCACAACCGGTACTGTCAGCCAGTAGACTGAGGTGACTCCCAAGGCAGTGTTCGACGCGAAGACAGGGGCGATCGCTTCCGCAGCCAGCATGATGAGCCCCTGCCTGTTTATACCGCCAATAAGTATGAATAAGGATATGTAAAATAGGATGGATCTCCAGTCGAGCGAGCTGAGCACCTCCTCGAAAGATGGCCTTTTTAGCCTTCTTCCGTACGTCTCCATTACAAGCACCGTTGCTGCTGCGCCAATCGCAGCGATCGCCCCAAGCTCGAATCCTATCGCCCCCCTCAGCGAGAGCGCTACTATTGTCCCAATGAAACCGATTACTGTTATCAATGCGAATTTTTTGTCCTTCACCCTCCCCCCATCTTCAGGGTCTATTGCCGCGAAAACCTCCGTTGCTACTGCCTTCCCTCCGAGCTCCCTCCTGAACTTGAAGCTGAAGTATGCGAGCACTGCAGCGAATGTGGCCATCAGTATCGGGAAAGAGGAAGGCTTCCCGAACTGCCATATGAACTCCAAGAATTCTATCCCTGAGACGCTGTGGAGCATCTGGGGGGGCAGGTCGCCGATCAGAAGCGCAGAGCCCGTGAAATTGGCGCAGAGCCCAATGAATATCAAGAAAGGGACCGGGTTTATCTTGAGCAGCCTGGTTATGTGTAGTGCGACAGGAGCCATGATCAGGATCACTAGAACGTTATCCACAAAGAGTGAAAGCAGACCCGAAGCTGCCCCCACGATTATCAGGAACTTGCTGAGTTCGCCGCCGGACCATGCAACCGCCCTGTGCGCTATTGTCTCGGGTATGCCGCTCTTCCCGAAATAGCCTGCAAGTATCCAGAAGCTCATCATCAGTACTATAACGTTCCAATCCACTGCCCTGAACGCTTCTTGGTCGCTGAGGCACCCTGTGAGAACCATGCACACCGCTCCGAATACCGCCACGGCTGTCCTGTCGATCTTGCCCCATACTATTGTACCTATCGTGGCTGCAAGTATAGATAACGCAATTAGCTGCAGAGCTTCCATAATGGCCGCCTGCCTTTCAAATGGTTTGCATAAGCCTCAATTTAACGGCATCGGAGTCCAGGCACGGGGACCTCCAAGATTCGCTCAGATCCATCCGGAGAAAATCATGATGCGCATTGGCGCTTTCGACATGCTTTTTAACTTAAGAATATACTATATATGTTTGCTATTAGATATATATTTTTACCATTAAAGTATATGTTTCATGTTGCGGGATCCTTGCTTTTTCGGGGCGTTTTGTCCAGAACCCAAACATAAAAAAGTAACCAGATTAAGGAAACAGACTATTTTTATATGACCGTGTGCACTTATTACAATCCATATTCAAAGGTTGGTACCGATGTCCACAAAGGAACTTTTTTCGAGGGTGGCCAGGGAAGCAAAGGCCAGCGACATTAGGGAGATCTTGAAGGTAATCAAGTCCGGAGACATCATCTCATTTGCAGGAGGGATGCCTGACCCTGCGCTATTTCCTGTAGAGGAGATCAAGCAGATTACTGCTGATGTGCTGAATGAACGAGCAGGAATCGCCCTCCAATATGAGACTACCGAGGGGTACTCGCCCCTCCGGGACGCCCTTTTCAAGTTCATGAGATCTGAGGGGATGCAGGTGTCTTCAAAGGATGAAATACTTGTCACTACCGGGTCCCAGCAGGCCCTGGACCTGTTCGGAAGGGCGTTCCTCGACCCCGGAGACACAATCATACTTGAGGAGCCTACTTACTTGGCTGCCCTCAGCGCTTTCTTGGTCCACTCCCCCCGAATACTTCTGGCGCCAATGGACTCGAGCGGCCTGGACTCGGCTGCGCTCAGAAAGTCTCTTGAAAAGCGCGCCTCGGGATCCAAGATCAAATTCCTATATACGGTCCCGACTTGCCAAAACCCCAGCGGCCTGACCACTACAGAGGAGAGGCGCAAGGAGCTTGTTGATCTTGCTTACGAGTACGACTTCGTAATCATTGAGGACGACCCGTACAGCTACCTCTCGGACGCCAAGAACCCGCCTTTCATAAAGTCGCTAGACGACGAGCGGGTCCTCTACACGAGCACCTTCTCAAAAATACTCGCTCCGGGACTAAGGCTAGGCTGGATAGCCGCTCCCGAGGATTTGACATCCAAGTTCGCGATACTTAAGCAATCTTTGGACTTGTGCACAAACACATTGTCGCAGCATATAGCCTACGAGTTTATGGCGCGAGGATATCTTCAGGGATATATCGAAAGGCTCAAGCCTGCATACCGGAAGAAGAG
>CALGKV010000121.1 GCA_937930465.1 Methanosuratincolales archaeon
CACGCACTTATGTACGGTGTGCCTAAGGGTGAGAGAAAGAGGAGGATAGAGGAGGCTCTTGAGCTTGTCGATCTCAGAGACAGGGCTGATGACCTGGTAAAGACATACTCGGGCGGAATGAGGAGGAGGCTCGAGCTAGCAAGGGGGCTACTCCACAAGCCAAAGGTCCTCTTCTTGGATGAGCCCACACTCGGCTTGGATCCGCAAACGAGGCAGCACATCTGGGACTACATAGGCAGACTGTCCAAAGAGCAAGGCGTAACTATCATAATCACGACGCATTATATGGAGGAGGCAGACTCCCTATGCGACCGCGTGGCAATAATAGACCACGGGGAGATAAAAGCGCTCGACTCTCCGTCAATGCTGAAAATAAAGGTGGGGAGGAGCATGATAAGGGCAAGGGTCGAGAGCCCGAATCTTGCGTACATAAGGGGGCTGCCATATGTTACGAAGGCAGAGGCGAAGGACGGGAGTGTCACGATAATCCTTAGCGAGGCGGGAGCCCACATACAAGAAATCCTATGCAACTTGGGGAACGTCTCTTTTGTTGAACTCAGGGAGCCGACACTGAATGATGTCTTCCTGCAGATAACCGGGAAGGAGATAAGGGAGGGCTCCGCTGAGGGGTGGGCAGAGGTTTACGCGAGGGCTGGTTCAAGATGAGTGATCTTTGGGGGATCTACGCACTCTGGTATCGGGAGGTAAAGGTCTTCCTCCGGGAGAAGTCGCGTTTAGTCTCCTCCACGGTAAACCCGCTGATATGGCTGGTGGCATTCGGAGGCGGACTTGGCGCATCCATATCAATCGGCGGCGCAGGGTACCAGGCGTTCATATTCCCGGGGGTCTTGATGCTTGTGGTCCTCTTCACGACAATCTTCTTCGGTCTCTATGTGGTCTGGGACAAGAAAATCGATTTCTTCAAAGAGGTGCTAGTCTCGCCGCTGAACAGGACCTCGATTTTCGTTGGCAAGATGCTGGGAGGGTGCACCGACGGGCTCATACAGAGCGGAATAATCATCCTCTTCGGACCTCTGTTTGGGATAAAATACACCCCTTATTCATTGGGGGTGGTAATCCTCTTCGTGCTGCTTCTTGCAATGGGTACAACGAGCCTAGGTCTTGCGATAGGCTCCCAGATGACGAGCTTCGAGGGCTTTGGGCTGGTCCAGTCATTCGTAATTTTGCCACTGTTCTTCCTGAGCGGGGCGCTGTACCCGATAGACAACCTGCCTGCGTGGCTCAGCTGGATAACCTATGCCAACCCGCTCACATACATAGTCGACGGGATGAGGGGTGCGCTGCTTGGGCAGAGCAGTTTCGCGATGATCATTGACCTAGGGGTTGCATTGGTCTACGTGGCTGCTCTTGTTTCGGTCGGCACATATGCCTTCAAGAAAATGACCTGAACTGGACTAATGCTCGTGGTCATGCATGTGCACGTTCATAGCAGCCCTCTGTACGACCTCCGATAGGGCAGGATGTATGTGTACTGCGTTTAGTATGCTGAAAGCATCACCCTTCCCGCTTTTCATTGCCACTATCACCTCGTGTAACAGTGTGGCTGCATCGGTGCCCATTATATGGCACCCAAGTATCTTGAGGGTCTTCTTCTCATAGAGGAACTTCACGAACCCTTCGTGGTCTTCGATGGCCTTCCCCATACCAGAGTCTATGTACCTCCACTTGGCGGCAACGTACTCTACGCCCTTCGACCGTAGCTCCTGCTCAGTGCTGCCGACAGAGGCTATCTGTGGCGAAGCGAATATGGCATGTGGCATTGCGGTATAATCGACAGGGACCTTCTCATCAGGGTACAGTATGTTCTGGATGGCGTACTCTGCCTCTAGGTTGGCTGCATGCTTGAACTGGTATTTGCCTATTATGTCGCCTAGCCCATATATGCCTGGCACGCTTGTCTCGAGGTATTCGTTCACTTTTACGTAGCCTCGCGGATCAACTTGAACCCCTGTTTTTTCCAAATCCAGTAGATCAGAGTTGGGGATTCTTCCTGCAGCCACCAGAAGCTGGTCTGATCTTACAGTAGCTAACGATGAGGACTTCAGATCCTTTACTGCGATCTCATACGTGTTGCCCCTACGCCTAACTGAGACCGGCTCGGACGAAGTGAAGAGCCGGTATTTTTTTGAAGCTATGTTAGTGAATGCTCGTGCTAACTCTTCGTCTTCGTTGTTGAGCAGGAACTCCTTCCTGTGGATTATGCTTACCGCCGTGCCCAAGGAACCGAAGAAGTGCGCCAGTTCGGCAGCTATATACCCGCCGCCTATAATTGCCAAAGTTTTTGGCTGCTCCCTGAGGCGGAGGGCCTCGTCACTGGTGATGAAGCCAGATTCCCTTAGACCCTCGATTTCAGGGATCTTTGGTCTTGCCCCAGCCGCTATGAGCATTTTCTCAGCGGCTATTCTTTCCCCATTTACCTCGATAAGCTTTGGTCCTACGAATTTTCCCAATCCCTTGAATAGGATTGGATTTTCAGAGGACATCAAGGCATTCTCTATGGACTTTGATTCAGAATCGACTTCGGAAGTGACCCTGTCTACTATAGCAGGGTAGTCGACTTCGTATCCATTAATTTTTATCCCGAACCTGCCTGCGCCTCTAATTACTTCCATTAGGTCGGCGCTGTGTATGAGCATCTTCGAAGGTATGCATCCGCGGTTGAGGCAGGTCCCTCCTAATGGGCCCTTCTCGATTATTGCAACCTTGAGTCCCCTTTCGGATGCGGCTACTGCCACGTCAAGCCCAGAGCCGCTCCCAATCACAACTAGGTCAAATTGCCTCAAATAGGCCGCCTCGGGGGGAATCATTCCGGAATCTCAACAAATATTGAGTCTTCCTCGACCTTCACTTTGTAGGAGTTCAAATTTGAGGTCTTCAATTTAATGGGCCCCAGCTTCGGACCAGATATGGCTCTGCCCGAGACCAGATCGAACTTCGATCCGTGGAGTGGGCAAGTCACGGTCGTGCCTGCAAGGGTACCCTTTGATAGCTCCCCTTTCCTGTGCGAACACCTGTTGTCCATCGCATAGACGTTCCCTTGCAAATTCGCAACAAGGATCTCCCTTCCGGATACTGTAAAAGCTTTCATTGAGTTTTCAGGGATCTCTGAGAAGCTCGCAACTTTATAAAAAGGCATATTCATCATTATCTATCTTTGCAGAGAACATTAATAAATTGAGCTGTTTTGATAGAAACATTGATTCGGGGGACACTGATGGAGACCTATGATGTGATCATAATCGGGGGCGGACCAGCCGGGGTGAGCGCTGCAATTTATGCGAAGAGGAAGCTCTTGCGCACAGTACTTGTAAGTAAGGATATTGGCGGTCAAGCCCTATTGACCACAAATATTGAGAATTACCCGGGGTTCGTTGAGAAGTCTGGCATGAAGCTGGCGGAGTTCTTCGAGCAGCAGCTGAAGGAGCTTGAGGTTGAGATCGTGGAGGATGCTGTCAAGGAGATCCGCATTGAGGGCAACAGCTTCAGGGCAATATGCGAAGAAGGACGCGAGCTCGTGGGAAAAAGCGTGATAGCAACAGGGGGAAGCTCGCACAGGAAATTGAACGTGCCTGGCGAGGACGAGTTCTTCGGCAGGGGGGTTTATGTTTGCGCTACATGCGATGCACCGCTGACAAAGAACAAGATGGTGGCGGTTGTTGGAGGTGGTAACGCGGCTTTTCAGAGTGCAGACCTTTTGGCAAGGTATGCAACCAAAGTCTACTTGATCCACCGCAGATCTGAGTTCAGGGCAGACGGTATCCTGGTCAGCCGAGTTAAGGGGCACAATAATGTTGAGATAATCACAAATGCAGAGGTCAGGGAGATCAGAGGGAAAGACAGGGTAGAGAGCTTGCTGCTGGAGAGCTTGGAGAGCCGCCAAGTCTTTGAGCTGCCTGTCCAGAGGATTTTCATCGAAATAGGGAGAGAGATCAGGCTCGATTATATGAAAGGGCTTGTCATAACGAACGAGCATGGTCAGGTGATCGTGGACAGGCTTCAGCGTACGAGTTGCGAAGGAATATTCGCCGCAGGTGAGATCACCGACCTTCCTTATGGTCAAGCAATAATTTCGGCAGGGCAGGGTGCGGTTGCGGCACTGGCAGCTTTCGATTACCTCTCAGAGAAGAGAGTCCTTGGATAATTGATTTCATTAATTTCACATGCCTCTCTCGGTCCCAGCAAGCTCGGCGGCTAGATCGACCGCCTTTTCTGGATCTTCCTCAAAGCGCAGATGCACCAATTTCCTGTGGTCGAGGAACCCTTCAGGGAAGAGTTCCATGAGCCGATCCGCCATCATCCCTGTCCCCTTAAGCACGACGACGGGCTTCTTCATGTTGTACGCCATCGCCACCTCGGTGAGGGATCCGACCCCTCCAGCAACAAGAATCAGGGCGTCGCTGCTCCTCACTACAATGGAGCTCCTCGAGGTGAAGGACTGCCCGGATCGTATAACCACGCGGTTATATGGGTTATGCCATGGATGGGCGCCGCCGATCCCCTCCATCTCTAAAGCAATGATGCCAACAGTAGTGCCCCCTTCCCTAAAGGCAGCCTCTGAGACTGCCCTCATCAGTCCGCCATCGCCCCCTGTTATCAGCACGTGACCTCTCCTTGCGATCGCCTTCCCGAGGGTCCTTGCCTTTGCCTCAACTTCAGAAGGCACCGGGTCATATGTCGTGAGAACGCCTATCTGCACCATAACTCAAGATACATCACTTCGGATTATAAGCATGCCCAGTCGATCCCAGGGATTTTTTATATATGTAGCGGAGGATTGGAATCGTGGGTCAAATCTATGGAGGATCTTTTTTCAGCCTTCTCGAAGCCCATCCAAAGGATCATAATGGAGAAGGGCTTCAAGGGATTCACGGAACCGCAGAGGAAGGCGATCCCGCTGATAATGGACGGCAAGAACGTGCTAGTCATCGCCCCCACCGGCACCGGTAAGACCGAGGCAGCTTTCCTGCCAGTCTTGGACCGCATAATCAAGGAAGGCGGCATAGGCGGTATCAGAGTCCTCTACATTTCACCGCTGAGGGCACTGAACAGGGATCTGCTCGACAGGCTCCACTGGTGGTGCAGCAGGCTCGACCTGAAGGTTGCGGTCAGGCACGGAGACACCGAGACGAAGGAGAGGGGGCGGCAGACGATGGCCCCGCCAGACATAATGATCACTACACCCGAGACCCTCCAAGCAATGCTTCCTGGGAGAAACCTGAAGGGGCACTTATCAAAGGTTAAGTGGGTAATAGTCGATGAGGTCCATGAGCTGGCAAACGACAAGCGTGGCGTACAGCTTGCGCTGGCACTGGAGAGGCTGAGAGAGATCACACCAATTGAGCCCCAGATAATCGGCCTCTCAGCAACCATAGGATCGCCTGAACTGGTTGGAAAATTCCTTGTTGGCTCTGGTAGGGGATGCGAGATTGTCAGGGTTTCAGTTGCGAAGGACCTTGCCCTGGATGTCATCCTCCCTGAGGCGGAAAACTCGGACTACGAGCTAGCAGAGAGGCTCGCTACCTTCCCCGAGGTTGCAGCAAGGCTCAGGAGTCTGAAGGAGCTGATTGAGAAGAACAGGTCGACGCTCGTATTCACAAATACGAGGTCTGAAGCAGAGATCCTGACCAGCAGGTTTAGGATATGGGATGTCAATTCTCCAATAAGCATTCACCACGGGAGCCTCGCAAAGTCCTCTAGGGTAGAGGTGGAAGCGAGTCTGAAAAAGGGGGAGCTCAAGGGGGTTATCTGCACATCCTCGCTCGAGCTCGGGATCGACATAGGCAACGTCGACCTCGTGATACAGTACAACTCGCCCAGGCAGGTGACGAGGCTGCTGCAGAGGGTTGGCCGTTCAGGTCACTGGGTAGGGGGCGTTTCGAGAGGGGTAATTGTGACCATGGACTCGGACGATGCACTCGAGTCCGCAGTGATAGTCAGGAAGGCTCTGGCTGAGGAGCTTGAGGAGGTGAAGATAGTCGAGAGCCCTTTTGACGTTCTTACTCACCAGATCGCCGGGCTCCTTCTCGACGAGGGCAGGAGGGGGGTAAGCGAGCTCCTCTCGATTGTGAGGAGGGCATATCCATTCACAACACTGGAGGAGATAAGGCTTGAAAGGGTGCTTGAATACATGAGTAACAGGAGACCGAGGCTTGCACTCTACCTCCCGGAGGAAGAGATCCTGATAAAGTCTAGGCCAAAGGAGGCGCTTTACCAGTACTACTTCGAGAACCTTTCTATGATCCCTGAGGAGAAGCACTATGTGGTTATTGACGAGAAGACTGACGAGGCCATAGGGCTCCTCGACGAGGCGTTCGTTGCAGAGTACGGGGAGCCAGGGGTTAAGTTCATAGTGAGGGGCTCACCATGGAAGATAGTCCAGGTGTACAAGAGCGCAGTCTACGTGAGGGCTGAGGATGACCCGACGGGAGCGATACCTGACTGGATAGGGGACGAGATACCAGTGCCTTTTGAGATAGCCCAGGAGGTAGGAAGCATCAGGAGGAGGGCTGCTAGCGCATTGAGGCAAGGCAAGGACTACGGCGCGGTCATCGATGAATTGCTCAAGGATTACCAGATCTCCAGGGATACCCTCTACCGGGCGCTCCTGGAATTGAAGGAACAGGCCGAGGGCAGGTGGGAGATCCCTTCAGACGAGATTGTCACGGTCGAGGGCTGGGAAGGCTATGTCATAGTTAGCTGCGCTTTTGGCCTTATGATAAACAAGGCGCTCTCGAGGATACTGGGGTACATGATAACTCAAAGGACAGGCACGGGGGCGGGAACATCGCAGGACGCCTACCGTGTCTTCGTCAAGGCAAATGTGAGTCCCTCCCTGGTTGCGGAGATCCTCAACGGGCTCGAGGCGGATGAGGTGCGGAGGGTTGCCGAGGCTGCTGTCGAAAGGACAGGGTTGTTCAGGAGGAGGCTTATTCACGTCGCAAAAAGGATGGGGGTCATAAGCAAGGAGGCAGAGATCAGCGACGTCGGGACTGCCCAACTCGTGGAGAACTTGAAGGGGAGCATAATATATGAGGAGGCGATGAGCGAGGTATTCTCGAAGGATTTGGATATAGAAGGGCTTGTCTCTATTGTAGATGGGATCAAATCCGGAAGGTTCAAGATCAGGGTCATGGATCCGGAGTTGCCGCTATCCCCAATCTCGAGGGTTGGGATAAGGGAGCTTGGCTGGAAGACGGATCTGGTGCCTGCGGACCGGCTAAGGAGGCTCCTCATAGAGTCGACTAAGGCGAGGCTCCTGAATGAGGCAAGGGTTGCCGTCTGTGCCGAGTGCTTTAGGTATGTCGAGAGCATGAAGATAAAGAGCTTCATCAACGGATTCAGGTGCCCGGAGT
>CALGKV010000122.1 GCA_937930465.1 Methanosuratincolales archaeon
AGCATGGTTCCAAGATCCAACACATCAAACCCATCCGAGACAAGCATTGCTGCAACTAGCGTCTTGCCTATGTCATGCGGACCAAGCGATCCAAGTGCTATCCTGCCTTTGCATGCTCTGGCAGTCCTGCCCCTGCTCTCTATTGCTGGTATGACCAAATTCAGCGCTGTCTTCGCGGCATTAGCCGCCCTCATAACCTCCGGCAAGAACAACTCTTGCTTTTCGAACAGATCACCAACCTCTTTCAGCCCTTCTGATATGATGTCTGCCACCTTGACTGGATCCACGCCACCGCCCAAGAGCTGTTTAGTCAATTCAACCGTCAACCTAGCGTCTTGAGTGATCAAGGCAGTCTTAAGCCTCGTAAGAAGGTCATCGGACAATTTTCCCACTCCTGCAATGTTGGATTATCGATACCTCAAGCTTATCCCGCAAAAAGTTAAATAGATTTTCTCTGAATTCAACCAATGTTCCCTCTGGTGTAGCCTATGGACAACAAATACTTGGTGGCGATTGCGGTCGGACCTGACAGACCGGGTCTCATCTCTGAGATTACCTCTGTAATAGCTGACTTCGGTTACAACATCGAAGAGATGGATCAGGTCGTGATGAAAGGGATCTTCATCCTGGCTCTCCTGATCAACATCGCGACAAAAGTAGGTGCACTTGAAGAGCTGCGGAGAAAGCTGTCCCGCAGGTGCAGCGAATTGGGGCTAGAGGTGACATTCTATTACGCAGGTTCAAAGTAAGATAGTGCTAACCGTGGTTGGGAAGGATAGGCCTGGTATCGTTGCTGCCGTGTCAGGAGTGCTTGCAAGGTTCCATGCAAACATACTGAAGACGAGGGCCGCGACAGTTTTCGACGACCTTTTCGTCATGGTGATGGTTGTAGAGACGCATTACGCAATGATAGGAAAAGCCGATCTCATCAATATCCTAAAAAGGAGTTGCGATGGCATAGGGCTGGCTATGGCAGCAGAGAGCTGCGAGAGCTACAAATGTGGAAAGCGAGTGATCGTGTTCGACCTAGACGGGACTTTGATCGACCAAGAAGTGATTGAAGAGCTGGCAAAAGCTGCTGGCGTTGGAGAGGAGGTCAAGCGGATCACTAGGCTTGCCATGGAGGGAAAGGTGAACTTCCTGGAGGCTCTCAGGAAGAGGGTAAGCCTACTTCGGGGTCTCCCGGTGTCCAAGCTTGATGAAATCAAGAAGTCTATAGTGATCACCCCCAGCGTCGTTGAACTGATGCGCCAACTCAAATCAAGCGGTTTCGTAATAGGGATAGTTACTGGGGGGTTCGATTTCGTGGCAGAACACATAGGGCATATGATAGGGGCAGACTATGTGTTCAGCAACAGGCTCGTCAGCAAGGAAGGTTTCTTGACTGGCGAGGTCGAGGGGGAAATGACAGGCCCCGAGGCAAAGCTCAATGCAATCAGAAAGATAGCCAAGGAGCTAGGTGTTGGGCTTGAGTCGTGCGTTGCGGTAGGGGATGGCGCGAATGACTTATTCATGATAGAGAACGTGGGTCTAGGAGTGGGCTTCAAGGCCAAGCTGGTTGTCAGGGAAAAGGCCCCTGCCCTGATAAACACGGATGACATACGTGTGCTGCTTGCCCTGATTGGCTGCATCCAGCTCAAGGAGGATATACTCAAAAAGATTTGACCTTGAATTCTGTTTTAACAGAAGGGCAGCTTCGTGCCCTTGAGGAGATCCGTAACGCCCACAACGTCCCACCACATGCTGCAACGTCGCGTGGCTTCGATCCGGCCGAATGCGTAGCCCAAGAAAAATCAGCCCGAGAGAAAAGGCGGAAATACCCAAAAAGCACTTATACCTTAGAAGATAAAAACTCAAAGGTGATTTCATGGGGTTTGACTGGGAAGAAGAGCTAAGAAAGTTAAAAGAAAGGAAACTGCATGAGATCACCTCAAAGGGGGCTGGAAAAGACTTGTCAACCGGAAGCGAAATGACTGTAACTGATGGGAACTTCGAAAACATAATAACAAACACTACCTCCCTGGTGGTGATAGATTTCTGGGCAACATGGTGCGGACCTTGCATGTATATGGTTCCTATCTTCGAGAAGCTTGCAAGGAAGTATGCTGGCAAAGCGGTATTCGGCAGGATGAATGTCGATGAGAACCCCATAGTGCCCGGAAGGCTAGGCATCTACGGGATACCGACCTTCATCTTCTTCAAGAACGGGAAGGAAGTTCACCGTATGGTAGGGGCTACCAGCGAGCAGAATCTCGAAGAGATGATAAAGAAGCATCTCTAATCAACACTTTTTTTCACTCGATACTTCCCTTACCAGCAGGGTTAGAAACCTTAATATGGGCTATAATTTCACTCTTTGTGTGAACGCAGCTCTGCTTCGAAGGTCTTCAGATCTTGGAATGGTGATCCAATGACATTAGTGAACAGCTTTGTTAGGAACCGTACCGGCATAGCTTACTTCTCCATGGAGATTGCTCTTGATAGCGACATACCGACCTATGCAGGCGGTCTTGGCGTTCTGGCAGGCGACACCGTCAGGTCTGCCGCCGA
>CALGKV010000123.1 GCA_937930465.1 Methanosuratincolales archaeon
CCAAGCTCAGTCTCAATAATGGCGCCCTTTGTTATTACGCCCCTTCGCGAATAATCAACATTCGAAGGGTTCGACTTCACCTTGGTTATCTTCACCTTCTTGGCAACGTTCGTCTTCGGATCCAAAACGTTTGCGTAGACCGCCTTGTCCAGCCTGAGCTTTATGTTGCCTCCGTAGCTCCTTGAGATGTTCTTAACATCTTCGTCAGTGCCAAGAGACGTCTCGGTTGGAGCGGAACCAAGCTCATATTTCCGCTTCTCCTTTAAGTGGTGAAGCATTCCACCCGTGGGCTTACGCCTATCCCTGCCCTGATAGTAACTCATCGATATCCCTCATTCTAAGACATCCATACCAAAAAGGCATACAAATATAAGTTTTTTGAGGTTAACCAATGAAGGGCGAGCTTTTTTGAAGGACCTGATACAGCTGAGCCAAGGCGCTGGCGGAAAGCTCATGGACGAGCTGATAAAGAGTGTAATAATAAGAAACATCAGCAATAGAAAAGTAGGATCAGGGATAGGGCTTGACGAGTTCGATGACGGGGCAACCGTACCTTACGGAGGGATCCAGATAGCAGTCTCTTCTGATGGTCACATCGTGGATCCACCTTTCTTCCCAGGCGGGGACATTGGAAAACTCGCAGTGTGCGGCGCGATAAATGATCTTGCAATGATCGGAGCCAAGCCGCTCGCATTGACGGACACGTTGATTGTGGAAGAGGGATACCCAATAGAGGACCTTGCAAAGATAGTCAGATCCATGAGCGAGACCGCAGAACGGACCGGGACATCGATCGTGCACGGAGACTTCAAGGTAATGCCAAAGGGGAAGCTGGACAAGATAGTGATCTCGACGACTGGGATCGGTATAGTCGAAGGGGAGCCGATACTTGACTCAGGGCTCAAGGAAGGGGATGCAATAATAGTCACCGGCCCTATTGGGGATCATGGGATCGCAATAGCGTCCCTCAGGAGCGGGCTCAGCTTCAGCACATCAGTAATTTCGGATGTTGCCCCGCTTTGGGGAATAATGCAGGCAGCCATGTCTTCAGGAAGGGTGACGGCTGCGAAGGATCCCACTAGGGGCGGGGTTGCAATGGCCCTCAATGAAATGGCTGAGAAATCAGGCGTCAGCATATGGATCAGGGAAGAGGAGATCCCAATAAGGCGGGAAGTCCTTGGGGCATGTGAGATGCTCGGTCTCGATCCGTTGGAGCTTACATGCGAGGGGAGGGCAATAATAGGAGTCGACAGAGAGAGGGCGGAAGATGTGCTTCATGCAATCAGGGGGGTGCCTGAGGGCAAGGATGCAAAGATAATCGGGTCTGTCCGTAGCGAGAGGGCTGGCTATGTCATAATGGAGACTTCGGCAGGAGGCAAGCGGATAGTAAATCCACCTTTGGGCGAGCCGACCCCCAGGATCTGCTGATTGCCGCCCACCTGAAATCGAACCTAAGGCTTTTGTCTTGCCCCGACGAAATACATATCCTCGTTAAGCCTCGGGATCATTGCCATAAGTACGGCGATTTCCGAGAGCCTGACGCGATCGAAGGCACCTTTCGAAAAGTACCCTATAGCCCCCTGCCCCCTACCGAGATCCTCGATGCCAGTGAGTTCCTCCATCACTTTCCCTATCTCAGATTGAGTCGAGTGGACTTTTCGAACAACTTCTTCGGGATATTCGAATGATGGACCCCCGCCGATCGTAACCCTCCCGTGCCTGTCGGCTATTGCTGCGTACTGCTGGTCCATCCAGCCTGACAATGTGTAGGGCACAGGGATGAGGCCAGCCTCTATGCCAACACCCATCTCTGCATTTTTATCCTGATCCAGCGCCCTCTTGGCCCTACCTATGGCACCGCGGATCGTCTCGTCGATGCCCATTGGCTGAGCCGATACGACCGATTGGACCTCTCTCATAACTACCTCGGCCTGGGGCAGGAGGATGGAGAGGACGTTCTTCACCGCCTGCACCTTGACGGGGTTTGAGGACCCAACTGCTACAATCATCTGCATCGCCAAGGATAGTCATAAAAGGGCAACAGATAAGAATGCTTCTGACAGGTGCTCTCAAATGGACTATAGACGCAGGATCGAAGAAATGGTCTCAGGCATCGAAGAGATGGGGGTCGACGGCGCTATAATACTGGGTCCAGAAAACATCCACTATTTGACAGGGGCGCCGTTTGTCAGGGGCAGCTATGGCAAGGTCTTTTTTGTCAGCAGGGGCGGGGAAGCATCGCTGATTGTAACCGACCTGGATTATCAGGAGGTCAGCGACGTGGTAAAATCGGCTGAGATAGTCAAGACCGACTTCATGGAGAAGCCCCTTGAGAGGCTCAGAAAGATAGCAAAAGGTTCCCCAAGGCTTGGCTTCGAGGACGGGGTGATCAGTGCTGCGTTGAAGGAAAAGCTCGCCCTGGAATTCAGGCTGGAGCCCCTCCGCGGGCTCGTAGAGAAGATGAGAGAAAGGAAAGACTCCGAGGAGATTGCAGCGGTTGAGAAGGCCCAATCCATAAACGACAGGGCGCTAGAAAAGGCAGTAGGGAATATGAGGGAAGGGATGAGCGAATTTGAGATTGCAGCTGAGCTTGAGTACTACCTGAGGAAGGAGGGCGGGGAATCCTTCGCCTTCGAGACTATAGTCGCCTCAGGACCCAGGGGAGTTTACCCACACGGCATGCCCAGCGCAAGAAAACCTTCCAAGGGAGACGCTGTCGTGATAGACTTTGGGGCGAAGTGTGGCGGGTACTGCTCGGACATGACTAGGACCATATTCTTTGGCAATCCCAGCTCCGATGCAAAGAATGCATACGAAGCAGTCAGGGAGGCCCAGGAGAAAGCGATCCATGCGGTGAGCGACGGGGTCTCTGGAAAGGAGATCGATGCGGCGGCGAGGGCCGTGCTCGATCGAGGTGGCATCGGGAAGTATTTTGTCCATGGTCTTGGGCACGGGGTAGGAATTGAGATCCATGAGGCGCCTATCTTAGGGCCCTCGAACGAGATTCCGCTGGTGCCCGGCAATGTGATCACAATTGAGCCTGGAGTCTACCTTCCAGGGAAGTTTGGAATAAGGATCGAGGATCTCTTGGTCGTAGAGCAGGGGGGGATGAGGGATCTAACAAAATACACCAGGGATCTCATAGTGGTTTAAAACGCCCCTATGATAAGCGAAGAGACTGAATTGAAAGCCAAAACAAAATAAATAGATCGCAACAACACATTCCCGTGCCGATCGAACGATTCAGGGGTATTCCTTATTATGAAGACCTCTAGTGTGTTACAAGCAATAAGAACATGGGTTATCAACCAGATCTATAGGTTCTACGAGAAGAGGCTTTCAAACACCATAAAGAACGGAGAGGTCCCCAGACACGTCGGGCTGATTCTGGACGGGAACCGACGATGGGCAAAAGAGCTTGGGCTCGACCCCACGCTCGGGCACCAGTACGGGTTCGAGAAGCTCAAGGAGGTCCTTCAATGGTGCTGGGAGATAGGAATCGGGACGGTGACCGTTTACGCGCTTTCGACTGAGAACCTCAAACGGCCCAAGGGGGAGGTCGATGCCCTGATCGCCTTAGCAGAGAAAGCTTTCAATGATGTGATCGAGAGCAAGGAAATCCACGAAAGGGGAGTTAGGATTAGAGCCCTCGGCAGGCTCCACTTGCTCAAAGAGTCTTTGAGGGAGGCAGTCCGCAAGGCAGAAGAAAGCACAAAAAGCTACAGCGATCGGAGGCTGAACATCGCAATAGCCTATGGGGGACGGGCGGAAATACTCGATGCTGCAAGGAAAATAATCTCGGACGTCATAAACGGGGATCTAGAGGTTGGCGACATAAACGAAGAGACCTTTGCAAAGTATCTCTACACTGCGGAAGACCCGGATCCGGATCTCATAATTAGAACCTCTGGAGAAGAAAGGTTGAGCGGATTCCTCCTTTGGCAGAGCGCGTACTCCGAGTTCTATTTCATGGATGTTTACTGGCCTGAGCTGAGAAAGATAGACTTGCTGAGGGCGATAAGGACTTACCAGAGGAGGCAGAGGAGGTTTGGCACTTGAACTTGAAAGTTTTTAGAATAAGGCAAATATTTATAACTGAAACAAATTTATTTCTTCAAAAAAAGTTTAAAAATTATTTAATGCTTTTAATTTGTTTGGATATTTGGAAACAGGCGGGAAAGGTGGAAAACGCTCGATAGGGCTTGGGTACATTGCAACCGTGATTGCACCTCGGTAGTTGGGACCAGGGCATATCTGCATCTAAATGTGTCAGCCGATCTCTCATCACGGCTCAGCGAGCTAAATCATAGCCACATTTACCTCCAAGAGGAAATCAGTGATCTAGCGGAAATAGTGGGGCTTAAAAAGACCGAGCCATTGTTGACAGACAAACTCCTCCACCTTCCGGCTGACGGCTACGATGGCATAGAGGTCGCGTCGAATTACGCAGGGGATTTGCAGGTGAGCATCTCGGCAGCACCCCCCGATCTCAATGCGGGTCACAAACTACAATCATGGGGTTATACTGGATTATCCGGTAAACGGCAATACCTTTGCATCCGCATCCTTCAAGATGCCGGTCCTGGACGGTACGACTTGCCTTCAGTTCTTTTCAACACCGACCTCATCGTCAATAG
>CALGKV010000124.1 GCA_937930465.1 Methanosuratincolales archaeon
TTCGTGGCGAGGATGTGGAGATGGCGACCGACGGGCTCTCGCCCCTCGCGGTTTCCATCCTAAGCCGCGTAAAGGGGATACCTCGGGGAAAAGTCGCCTCATACAAGGATGTCGCCTCCCAGCTCGGGAATCCGATGCTCGCGAGGTTAGTCGGGAACGTGATGTCCAAGAACCCATTCCCGATGGTGGTTCCATGCCACCGTGTAATACGATCCGACATGTCTCTGGGCGGCTTTGTATATGGAGAGCATGTGAAGAAGGCGCTCCTGGAGGCTGAGGGCGTCGAGATCAAGAATGGCAGGGTCAGGGAGAGACATCGCCTGGCTCGAGGAAAGTTATCTTGTCGCTCTTAGAAATGTCCCTGATACGCTCGACCCCGCCTATCTCCTTGATGATTCGGACAACTTCAGGCGGGACTAAGCTTTCCCAGTCCGAACCCTCGAGGATCCTCTTCCTGATCTCTGTCCCTGAGTACTTGAACCTGTCAAACATGGCCGGGGTTCTCACCTCCACCCCTTCCTCTGTAAAGAGCCGCTTGGCGAGTGGATTTCCGGTGTATACCACCTCAAAATTCGGCGTAAGGGATCTTACATGCCTGACCCAAAGGGCGTTGTTCCAAACATCGTTTATTGGGATTATGTAGGAGCACCTCTCCGCTAGCCCGTTTGACTTCAGAACCGATGATACCATCGCCATCCTCTCCCCTGCCGTGAAGGGGTTCTCCAGGGTATGGCTTATCTGGGCGCTTCCTATGCCCACTATGAGCTCGTTTACCTCTCCCAGGATGTTCTTTATTACTTCCAGATGACCCTTGTGGAATGGCTGGTACCTTCCTATAAGGAGACCCCTCATCTCAGCACCACAGGATCAATCACCCGCAGGGCAAATAAAAGAGTTCTCACGGCATGCCTCGCCCACGCCGATCTTCTTGCGTCAAGCCCGACCGTTCGGAAGGATCACGGTGAGTGAAAACGGTCACCACTTCAGGCTGACCGCACTCCCGACCTTTGCCCCTGTGACTGAGCGTGCGCTCCCCCTGTTGGCGACTATCTCATAGAAACCTGCGCTACCGACCAGCAGCCCCAGGCCCCCGTTCAGATCCGAGAAAGTCCTGACTTTTTTTGCAGCGAACCTTCTGCCCGCTACAACAAACTCAACATTGCCATCCACTTCCAAATCGCTTCCGCGAATGCTTAGGGTGAGGTTCCCGAACCTGTCTGAATATATGACCTCGCAATCGGCGCGCCTTTCCCCTACGCTCCTCCAGAATTCAAGTTTCTCCCAATGCCAGATCCTCTTCCCTGAATCGCTTATCCGTCTCCCCGAAGCGATCATGGCTGCAGCTGGAGCGAAAACGTCCCTCCCTTGGAATGTGCTCGACACCTCTTGGAGCATGAAATCGGGGTTACTGATCTCGAAAGCCTCTTGTACGCCGTCTTCATCTGACGCAGGAGAAAGGACGCCGTTGTCAGGACCAATGAAGAGGTATCTATGTGTCCTAATCGCGAGCGCTCTCCTGTCGGTACCTACTCCCGGATCCACCACCGCGACATGGATCGTGCCTACGGGAAAGTACTTGTATGATGAAAGCAGCACAAATGCTGCAGACCTTAGGTCCCATGCCTCGATATCATGCGTCAGGTCGATGACCTCAACCTTCGGGGCGATCCTCTTGAGCACTCCCTTCATGATCCCGGCGTAATGCCCCCCGAAGTCTGTGGTTAGCGTCACAACAGTCATTATTACAGTGCCCCTTTCGAAACCTATATTAAAAGATCCTATGTTATTACGTTGAGGTTTGTCTTATGAGCTTACCCCAACTTATTATGCTGCCGGGTCCGACAAATGTCCCGGCGCGCGTTTACGCGGCCATGTGCAAGCCTATGATAAACCACAGGGGGGCGGAGTTCCACCAGCTCCACTCGAGACTTCTCGAGAACGCGAAAAAAGTCTTCCAGACTGAGAACGACCTCTTCGTACTCACCTCCTCAGGCACCGGGGGAGTGGAGTGTGCAGCGAGCAACTTCCTCCTTCCCGGAGAGAAGATAGTGGTCCCGGTCGGAGGGACATTTGGCGAGAGGCTAGCGGAAGCTTTCCGAACATACGGAGCCACTGTTGTTCCGATTGAGGTCAAGATGGGATCGACGCCAACAGCAGATCAGGTGCGTGAAACCTTGGCAAGGGAAAGGGATGCCAAGGCAGTCGCAGTGGTCTATAACGAGACCTCCACAGGCACGACCGTAAGGGAGCTGCAGAGGATAGGCGAGGTCGCCAAGTCCTCGGGGGCGCTCTTCATAGTAGACGCGATCTCAGTTTTGGGTGGCGACGATCTCCCTGTGGACAAGTGGGGGATTGACGTCTGCATAACTGCCTCGCAGAAGTGTCTAGCGACCCCGCCAGGTCTTGCGTTGATCTCAGTCAGCAAGGATGCCTGGCGGCTGGCAGAAAGAGCAAAGCCTAGGAGCGAGTACTTCAGTCTCATAAAGTGCAGGAAGTTCAGGGACGAGAAGATGGAGACTCCGTTCACTCCAGCAGTCAGCCTATTCTTTGCACTTGACGAAGCCCTGCAGATCATACTCGAGACTGGGCTGGAGAAGTGGATAGGCAGGCACAAGAAGGCGTCCGCAGCCTATTATGCGGCATTCGGCAAGATGGGTCTCGACTTCTTCGCTGAGGAGGGGAGCAGATCCACTGTGGTGATTGCGATAAATATGCCACAAGGGATCGCTGCAAAAGACCTGAGGGAGAGGCTGAGGACCAAATACGGGGTGGTGGTCGCAGGGGGGTTCGGTCCACTCAAGGACGCGATCTTCAGGATAGGGAATATGGGGATAGTTACCCCGAGGGAGACCCTGACCACGATCTCTTCTGTCGGCGCAGCCTTGGAGGAGCTTGGTTTCAAGGGGAGATTGGGAGTCGGGCTCGAGGCAGCCCTCCCTATTCTGCCTGAGATCTGAGCCTGCGATCCGAATACTTGAATGCTATAGCGCACGTCCCCTCTATGCTGACCATGCACGGCCCGACAGGGCGCTCGGGGGTGCATTCTTTGCCGAAGAGTGGGCACGACTCGGGCCTTAAGGTTCCGAGGAGGACCTCCCCGCAGGAACACCCTTCTGGCATCCTTTCGCCCCCGACTGCAGAGATCCCGTACTTCCATTCAGCATCGTGCTTGATGTTCTCTTGGCGTAGCCTTAGCCCTGAGCTTTGAATTGTACCTATGCCTCGCCATTCTGCGTCTGAGACTTGGAATGCTTTTTCCATTGCGCCGAGCGCTATTTTGTTGCCAGATGCCCTCACTGCCCTTGCATATTCATTGTAGACATAGGCAATACCTTTCCTGTTCTGGAGTGCGATGTTTAGGATAGCAAGCATTATGTCGAGCGGCTCGAAGCCAGCGACTGCCATTGGCTTGGAGTATTTCGAAGAGAGATCCTTGTAGGCGTCAGCCCCGATTATTGTGGAAACGTGCCCCGGGCATATGAAGCCGTCTATCTTCGCTCCGGATTCTAGTAGGTACTGAATTGCAGGGGGTATCAGCTTGTGGGATAAAAATAAGCTGAAATTCGGGGGGAGCCCCTTGATCACTTCGACTGCAGTTGTTGGAGCAGTCGTCTCAAAGCCAATGGCAAAATGGACAAACTCCCGCCCAGTTTCTTGCCGTGCCATCCCTATTGCATCCGAAATTCCATAAACCACCCTTACGTCAGCGCCAGATGCCTTCGCCTCTGCAAGGGACCGTTCTCGGCCTGGAACCCTGAGCACATCGCCGAAGGTCGTGACCACGACACCCCCTTCCAGAGCGAGACGGCAGAGCGCATCTATCTCGCCCCCGGGTGTAACACACACTGGACAGCCAGGTCCGGCCACGACTTGGACATTCTCTGGGAGGAGGTCCCTCAAGCCGTTATGGGTTATCGCCCACTCATGGGTCCCACACACATGCATTATCCTGAGAGTCTCCGCGTCGGCAACCTCTTCTATCTTCTCCGCAGTTTTCTTGACAAGATCCCTGTCCTTGTACTTGGATAACAAGGGATTGCCACCACTTCATCCTTCAAGCTCAGCGCGGGCGACCTCGCCCCAAGCCTCCAGGATCTCCCTCGCCTCCGTCTCGTCAAGCTTAGTTATGGCGTATCCAGTGTGTATCAGTACATAGTCGCCGATCTTGACACCTTGATCGGAGATAAGCTCCAGCGACGCCTCCCTCCTGATCCCTCCGATGTCGACCTCGGCTTTTTCGCCGTCAATCTTCGTCACCCTTCCGGGGACTGCCAGACACACTTCCGTCCACCTGCTTTGATAATCGCCTCCCCCTTTAGATAAGCCTATCTGACTTGCCACACCCTTGCCTGAGATCAATTTTATCAGGCTGGAGTGGATGGATCAGGGGGAGTGGTGGACTCTTTGGTCAAGTTTTTGGCCCTCTCGGACATCCATGGAAAGCTTTCGAGCCTACAGTCAATATTGGAAAAGGCACTGGGGGCACACACAATCGACGCCATAACGGTGTCTGGCGACATTTCCCACTATGGAGACAGGGATGAGGTTAGGCACATATTGGACGCCCTCGGAAGCCCGGGTCTCCGTGTCTTTTTCGTGCTGGGCAACTGCGATCCCCCGGAGGCATCGGGCCTGTCCACTGGGACAGCTATACCGCTTGAGACTAAGTGTGAAACATGCGGCGGGCTCATGCTCACAGGCGCGGGAGGATCCACGCCCACCCCGTTCGGGACCACCTTTGAAAGGGAAGAGGAAGAAATTGTAGGTCGGATTAGGGAGAACCTTGGATCGTGCAATTCCGAATCGGGTAGGCTCTACCTTCTGGTGCACAATCCGCCTTATGGCACCTCCCTTGACAGGACCTCATTCGGCCGGCATGTGGGGAGCAGAAGGTTGAGAGAGCTAATCGAGACCATCTCGCCAGCCGCCGTCCAATGTGGTCACATCCACGAGGCAGCAGGAGTCGAGCGAATCGGAGCTACGGTGGTCTTCAACCCTGGACCTGCTATGAAAGGGAACTACGCTCTGGTGGAGGTGGATTCAGGTGGCGTCGCCGTCTCAATCGAGAGGTCTTGAGCGCGACATCTCGCTCTACAACCGACTGATCCCATGCCTCGAGGCGCTAAGTAGAGGCTGCTTCAACGAGTTCGGGTGCCATGGATGGGAACATGTCCAGAGGGTTCGTGCACTCGCCCGCAAGATAGGCATTGAAGAAGGCGCCGCGCTGGAGATCCTAGACCTCGCTGCCCTCTTCCACGACTCTAAGAGGGATGAGACCGACCATGCAAGAAGGAGCGCAGATTATGCTGAAGAAGTCCTAAGGTCGCACGGCTTCTCTGAAAGCTTCTTGAAAGCCGTTGCTAGCGCAATAGCTTCCCACAGCTACACCTCTGGGCGGTTCTCTGAGTCCCTAGAGGCAAAAGCACTCTCTGATGCGGACCGGCTGGACGCTATGGGAGCAATCGGGATCTACAGAACAGTCCAGTACAACCTTGAGAATGGCTATCCTGCCGCTAGGGTTGCCGAACACATATCAGAGAAGCTCCTGCGCCTATCCGAAAGGATGTATACATCGACGGGCAGGAGGATGGCAAGAGAACGAGAGAGTATCCTCAGGCTCTACATGGAGTCCCTGCTCAGCGAACTCCGGGACTCTAGCAACTCCACATAGGACTTGGTAGTTAGGCGATCCCTATCCAGACCGATCAACGCAGCCACACTCTCGACCAAAGCCGTCCTCTCCGACTCGCTTCCTGTCCGGGGTGCTTCGATCTCGACAAAATCACCGACCCCCTCGACCATATCGATTGCCACATGCGCGCCGAGCAGCCTGTACTCCCTCCTGACCTTGCAAACCCTCGCCCCGACTTGGAACCCGAGCCTTTTGAAAACTTCCATTGCCATACGACAGTCATTAGCTTCGAATTCCAGCTCTTCCCTGGACTTTACGTTTCCTTTCTCCCTAGCTCCCTTGAAAGTGACCAAGCAAACACTTCCTTCCATCCTCAATCTCAGGGCTTCGTCAGCCGCCCTCATGTCTCTGCAGGGGTGCGAGAGGTAGAGGTCCAGCTGCTCTTTTTCCCCTAAGAAGACCCCTCCGCATGCCCTGATCTTGTCTTCGACCAGCCTGGCACCCTCCACCTGCGCCTTGACTTCGATCTCGCGCCTCAAGCAGAACCCCCCTTATACAACTGCGCGCCTAAATGTAAATCCCTTTCCCCCATGAGTCAGGCAAAAGATTTTAAAGAGGATGAGGTTTAGCCGTTTGTGGTGTGTCATTGATGGCTATTAAGAGTGGAGATTTCGTCCTCATAGACTACCTCCTCAAAGTGAAGGACACTGGGGAGGTATTTGACGTCACAATGGAGGATCAGGCGAAGGAGAACAACGCTTACGCCTCTGACCAGATGTACGAGCCCAGGCTTGTTGCAGTAGGGCAAGGCTGGACTTTGAAGGGTATAGACGAGGCTCTAATCGGTTTGGAGGAAGGAGCAGAGAAGGAGTTCGAGATCCCTCCGGAGATGGCATTCGGGGAGAGGGATCCTGCAAAGGTTAAGATCGTCCCTGCACGCGACTTGACCCGCCAGGGCGTGACACCAAAGGCCGGTGCCCGGATAGAAGTGGGGGGTTCGCTTGCAACCATCAGGAGTGTAGGGAGCGGGCGGGTCACGATCGACTTCAACCACCCGATGGCCGGGAGGGCGCTTCTGGCGAAGCTTTACGTCAGGAAGGTAATCGAGGATCAGACTGAGAAGATTCGAGAGCTGATCCACAGGCGGGTTCGCAATGTACCAAAGGAAAAGTTCCTTATAACTAGCCTAGGAAATGCCATAACAATCGAGATGCCCGAGGAATCATTCGTGCTAGAGGACATACAGTTCGCAAAGAAGGGGCTGGCGAGGGAAATCTCAAAGTACTTCCCAGAGGTAACAAGCGTCCAGTTCATAGAGACATATGTCCTCAAGGCTCCAAAGCCTGAATCTGCGCCCGAAGCTGCAAACGAGGATCAAGCCCCCCCAACAGCAGCTCCTGAAGAACCAAAGGCAAATGAGGGTTCGAAAAAGAAGGAATGAGCAGCTTCAAACCTCATCCATCAATATTCCTGCAACTTTTTTGAGCTTTTTACCGCAAACCGCCCTGTCCGAGACATCCTCGATGACTTGGCAGATCCTCAATTTGATTCTCTTACCCGGATCTGTCCACTCCGGACGGCAGTATGCCCTGAGCACGCATTTCTTTCCGCACTCTTCGATCAGCGGTTCAACAGTTGCCCCCTCCACGGCGAGATTTGACTTCACAAGGGCCTCTACCGGGGCCTCGACCACTTTGACCACCCTCACTTTACCTTCATAAAGGGGGCAGTAATGCTCCTTGTCCTTCACATCGACTATCTCGTAAACCTTGCCGGGCTTGAGTTTTGACATGCATGCTACAAAGAGTTTGCAATTCCTGCAGACCTCCGGGGGCTGTGACGAAACAAACCTAAAACCTACTTTGGCTTGGACGTCTCCCACAAAGGTTACGATCTCTTTCTTCTTGACTTCGCCTTCGGGCATTAATCTATCACACCAGTTATCCTGGCAAGGTCTTCAGCCGCTTTCCTTGAGATCCCGCTCTCGCCCAAGATCGTGTACCTGTCTGGTCTCATTGTGTGTGCTATAGTCAGCGCCTCCAGCACATCCTCGTCGGAGACGCCTAGTTGCCTTGCGGTCGTCGGAGCTCCAATCTTGTTGAGGACTTCCTTGATAGACTGCCAGTCCCCCCCGTGCATGTACATCATCATTATTGTCCCGACCCCGCACTTCTCCCCGTGCAGCGATCCGTTCTTGCTGACCTTCTCGAGCGCATGGCTGAAGAGGTGCTCAGAACCGCTGCACGGTCTGCTGCTGCCTGCGATACACATGGCATATCCGCAGCTTATTAGCGCCTCAATGATCGTCCTTACGCCGACTTCGAGCCCTCTTGCTATCAGGTCGACGTTCCTCTTTAGGAGCTGGGCTGACATCAGCGCGAGTGAGGCCGCATACTCGCCGTAATACTCGCCCCTCAGCCTGTGCGCAAGCCTCCAGTCCCTCACCGCAGTGAACTTTGCGATAATGTCCCCGCAGCCGCTTATTATGAACCTCCTCGGTGAGCTTGAAATTATCTGTATGTCCGCCAGAAGCGCCACTGGGGGCTGCGCCATTATCGACGTAGAGAGCTTCCCATCCTTGATCGAGGCTATTGGCGAAGCTATCCCGTCGTGTGCCGCGGAGGTCGGTATGCTTATGAAAGGAATTCCTTGCCGGTGCGAAGCAATCTTCGCAACGTCGATTATCTTCCCTCCCCCGACGCTTATCACCATGCACGACCTAGTTTCCTTGATTGCACACTCAAGGGAGCTGACCACGTCAGCAGTCGGTGCTGAGGCGGAGACCTCATGGACTGGGAGCCCCATCTCCTCAACGCAGTCCTTGATCAAGGAGGCAGGGCCTTTGGTCAATCCTTCTCCTCGGACTAGGAGCACGTCCTCCCTGACGAGCAACCTGCTAAGCAGCTCATCTATTTTTGGCAATACATTGTCACCAACGATCACAAACCTTGGGAGGTTAATCGCATGTATGTGCATAGCCTGCACCTCTTTAGAATCGGATTGGCTGAACACGCTGATCAAAAGGTTGCCACACCTATTTTATCTTAACCAATGCCAGCTCTTTCATCCCATCCATTTCCGACCAGGCAACCCTTAAATACTTGGATTAGTTGGTTTAATTTAACTTCGCTCATTTTCTCACGTCAGCGGAGGCAAAAAATTTGTTACCCCAAGAGCTAAGCGAAAGGAATGCCCTATACGGGAAGTTGAAGCATGGGACCACTACTGTCGGCGTGGTCTGCGCCGATGGCGTAGTTCTGGCAACCGACAGGCGGGTCACTTCTGGCACTTACGTAGCACACAAGAGAGGGAGGAAGCTCTACATTCTTGACGAGACACGTGTGGCGACCATAGCGGGGCTGGTCGCAGACGCCCAGATGATAATGGACTTCCTAAAATCCCAGATCTCTCTTATGAAACTCACTAACCGTGGCCCTGTCTCAACCAAATCCATAGCTACTTTCGCCTCAAACATACTCTTCAGCTCGAGGTACTATCCGTACATTGTCCAGTTTATCATTGCTGGATATGACGAAAAGGGGCCATCGATGTATGTTCTGGACTGGTTTGGATCACTGACCGAGGAGAGGTTCATAACTACCGGGTCGGGTTCCCCATATGCAATGGGGGTGCTTGAGGCTAATCTGAAGAGGGACCCGCTAGTCTCTGATGCTCTTCCGGTAGTGGCGAGGGCTGTGAGATCCTCAATCGAACGGGACCCTGGCAGTGGCGAGGGTATAGACGTAGTCACAATAACTGGGCGTGGTATAAAGGAGCTTAACGACTCTGAGATAGCAAAACTTCTCGCATAACGCTCCTCCCCCCATCAGGAGAAGGTGCAGCGGATGGTAAATTCAAGTACTGTTGACACTTTCGGATGGATAAAAGGAGTTATAGAGAGGGAGATCCCGAAGGAGGCCGGGCTCACGAAGGTCGACTTCGAGGGCCCCTCGATAGTTGTGTATGTAACAAACCACAATCTCCTGTTGGAGAACAGCGAGCCTGTAAAGCGGATAGTCAGGGAGATCAAGAAGCGCGTCATAATAAGGGCTGATCCATCATCGCGCAAGAGGCCCGAGGAGGCGAAGAGGATCATTGAGGGGCTGATCCCTGCCGAGTCGGAGATCTCGGACATGAACTTCGACGAGGGCACAGGCGAGGTTACGATAATGGCCAAGAAGCCCGGTCTAGTAA
>CALGKV010000125.1 GCA_937930465.1 Methanosuratincolales archaeon
GTTAACGAGGTGATCAATCCGCTCCCCTAACGGTACTAGAACATGCTCATTTTTATATCCTGAATCCTCATATTCAGGTGAGCCGAGTTCTCGATTACGCATTTGTGATGAACCGTGGGACAGTTTTCGTCCCGGACTGAAGTAAGAGCGCTTACGGAACCGAAAAATATTCCCTTGGATCCTATAAAAATCGGCTTGTGTAGTGACTTGAATGCATACGGTAAAGAGGGTGCTCGGGATTGATGAGGCTGGAAGAGGACCAGTCTTGGGACCGATGGTAGTCGCAGGAGTATTATTCAGGGCGGAGGCATTACCATGGCTAGTCGGCATTGGTGTGAAGGATTCCAAGAAGCTGACCGCAAATGCCAGGGAAAAACTACTGGAGAAGATCCTCGAGATTGCAGAAGAGAGCTATGTGAAGGTAATCAGTGCTGCTGAGATCGATGCTCTGAGGAAGACCAAGAACTTGAATCAGATCGAGGCTGAGGAGATGGCAATAATTATCAGAAAGGCGTTGCCCGACGAGGTCCACTTAGGTAGCGTAGACGTGGACGAAAAGAGATTTGGGGCATCGATCATGAAGCTTTCAGGGATTAAGCAGAAAATATTCTCGGTCCACCACGCAGAAGATAAGTATCCCGATGTTGCTGCAGCGTCGATAGTCGCAAAGACAACGAGGGATAGGGCAATTAACGAGCTGAAGAAAGAGTACGGAGATTTCGGATCAGGATACCCCAGTGACCCTAAAACAAAAGCATTCATCAGACGAACCATTGCAAAAGGCGATCTCCCGCCTATAATCAGGGCATCTTGGAAAACAGTGGCAGGATTGAAAGATCTTCAGTTAATGTGATCCGCAATCTCGACGCCCAAGAGCTTTGCTAACTCCCGAACGTGTTCAACCTTCTTGATTTCATCTATCTTTATGACAATGATGTCGCTATTGTGCGGTGCCTTATCCTCGGTGACGAGCATGGGAGATGAGCCCAAAACCCTGCCGACCTCGATTGCATTCTCAATTTTATTTTCTAGACGCTCTTCGTCCATCCGCTCCTCAAAGGTTAGGAAACTTACGCCGACGTTCTTGGCATGTATGTCTATAGGGGCATGGTTGAATCCCAAAGCCTGGCATCCCAATCGCTTGAGCTTGGAGTGGAGCTGCCTTGCCACTGCGCCTGTGGGATTTTTGTCGGGTGCCTGCCCCTCTAAGTGCCAATCAAATACATCTATACCCGCAACCACGTTTCTGCCGAGAATCCTTTCGAGTCGCTCCACGGTCTGGATGGTTGCACCCATCTGATCCCGCTCGTATTCATAAATTGCCTTTCTGCTTACGCCTATCAAATTTGCGAGTTGCCCGAGGGAAAGTCCTTTCTTTTCGCGGCATGCCTTCAATATGCGCCCATCTATCTTGAAATAACGACCTCCTCTCTTAGAATAGACAGATGGAAGCCGCTTCCTAAGCGCCACATCTCTGAAGGTTTTTGGGTGTATCACGTTCACACCGAATCTTTCATAGAGGGTGTCTTCCTCAATTATCGACTTCTGCATCCTCAAGCCGATTATGAACGGGGAAGCATCGAATGCGACAGCAAGCGACTTTAGATCCTCGGCGGATTCGCGCCTTTCTGAATCAACATTCTCGGAGCTCTTGATCAGTAATTTCGTCGTGCCCTTCTTGGCCACAATCTGAACGCAGTAGTCTCTCGAACTAATCTCAGAAGCGAGAAAACCAGCTTCATCGAGCGCCCTCAGGATTTTCCCAATAAGACTCGCAGACTGCGGCCTCATAGCATTTCCAATTAGTCTTTCATTGAGGAAGGATATAAAGTTGAGCAGGTATTGCAACGCTTCTTTAATGGCAATCAAATAATGAAACCAAATGTGATGATCGATGGGAAGCGCTTGGTCAATTCCAAAACCTCAGGCCTGAAGAGATATCTATTGTTATAAGGGGGTCTGTCAAGGAGGCGATTTACAGCTTCAACCTCGAACTCGTTTCCGTCTACCAGATATGTGCCTTTTTTCAGGGCAGACTCTCGGACGATCACTATGGGAAGCCGGATCATACTTGAGCCCCCCTTTGGGATAGCCTTGGCAAACTCTTCCAGCTCCTCTTTGTTGAAATATACAGTCTCCCCTGCGAGGTTTTTGTAGGCAGGTCTGCTTTCATTTGACAAGTCAGAGAAGCGCCTCCTCTCCCTCGGCAAAGACTCGTTTAGCTTCTTCAGCTCAACTTCCCACAGGAGCTTATCTGCGCCCCCCTCTTCTTCATGCATATTTAGAGCCGCTCTCCCAAAACCATTGCATGATCCTTTTCGTATGGCTCAAGATGCTTCAGGTCCAGTATCCTGAACGACCTGTCTTCGAGGATCTTCACTTCCTGTTTGAATACCTGGGATGGGTCCATTGTAACATCGACACTTCTTGCTTTGATCGCAATCATTACCTTGCCCCCCTTTTTGAGGTAATAGTCAGAATTGTCTGCCAAAAGTTTTGCCTGCTCTGGTTGGGCAACGTCGCAATATATCACATCAACAAGCTCGAGGAAGAACCTGTACGAAGAGGGGTTCCTCGCATCCCCAAGGATAGGCACCATATTACTTCTCTTGGCAGTCACCTCAAGTAGCTCGCGTATAACTCTAGGGGCAAATTCTACGCAGTACACTTTTCCCTTTCTGCCGACGATGTCAGACACGTGGCTGGGTGTTGTGCCGCTAGCGGCACCGAGATACAGAACCTTAGATCCAGCGTTGATGGGCACGGACCTTATCCCTTTCTCTATAGCTGCACCAAGTTTGCTTCTGTACGGGCTCCATATCCTATATTCAGTCTCACCGATCCTATAGAGATCCTCTCCATAAACCTTTGTTCCTGGGGCCAGACTCTCTGTGGCAAGTTGCTTCCCCAAGTCGGTCTCAACATAGAAAACACCCTTGAATTTCGGGTGTTCGACCACAGTTACCATCGC
>CALGKV010000126.1 GCA_937930465.1 Methanosuratincolales archaeon
CACCATCAGGGCGTCCAGCTTCGTCCTGACCTCGTCCAGCGTCCAGTAATAGTTCTGGAGGTTCTGCACCCATTCGAAGTAAGATGTGCTGACTCCTCCTGCATTGGCCAAGATGTCCGGTATCACCATTATCCCCTTCTGGAAGAGAATGTCGTCCGCATCTGGTGCAATGGGGCCATTTGCTCCCTCTGCGACCAGCTTCGCGTCTATTTTGTCTGCATTTGAAGCGTTGATCTGGTTCTCTAGCGCCGCCGGGATTAGTATGTCGCATTTTGTCTCGAGCAGCTCCTCGTTAGTTATGCTCTTCGCACCGGGGAAGTTGACGACGCTGCCGGTTTTGGACTTGAAGTCTGCAACCGCCTTGATGTTCAACCCGTCCTTGTTGTATATCCCTCCCTTAGAGTCGCTGACCGCAACAATCTTGGTTCCGGTTGAGCTTAGGAAAAGCGCAGAGTACAGCCCAACGTTGCCAAAGCCTTGGACAGCGGCTGTCGCTTCCTTTAGGCTTATTCCTATCTTCTTTGCCGCCTCGCAAACTGTTACCCAGAGCCCCCTGCCAGTCGCCTCAGTCCTTCCCTCTGACCCTCCTATGTCCAATGGTTTGCCTGTGACCACTCCTGGGACATTGTAGCCGATGTACTTGCTGTACTCGTCCATGAACCATGCCATCTCCCTGCCCGATGTATTGACGTCAGGGGCGGGTATGTCCTCCTTGTCCCCGACGATTCTGCTGATGGCGGCAAAGTATCCTCTCGAAAGCCTCTCGATCTCGCCTACGCTCATCTCCTTGGGGTTGCAGACTATCCCTCCCTTGCCACCGCCGAGTGGGATGCCCGCAACGCTGCACTTCCAAGTCATCCACATCGAGAGGGCCATTACCTCCTCGATTGTCACGTCAGGGTGGTACCTGATGCCCCCCTTGTAGGGACCAAGTGCATTGTTGTGCTGGGACCTGTATCCCTTGTAGACCTTTATCTTTCCATTATCCATCCTGACGGGTATGTAAACCGACAGGACCCTATTGGGATACCTGAGCATCTCCAATGCATTGGGATCCAGGTCCATTATTTTTGCGCACTTCTCTAGCTGTTCGACTGCCATATCGTATGGCGTTTTCTTTGCCATCTTTAAAGCCTCCTCATTTTTTCTACTATGCATGATAGAGCTTCCTTATTAATTCTTCTTTTGTTTAACCTTCCTTTAGCGAACCCAGATATTTTTGCCAGTTTATTTAATGCCATGGCTATCAAAGGTCAGAATTTATAAAAAAGGGCTTCCTTTTTCGACCGGAAAACAGGAAAGCTAAAAAAGGAGCTCTGTTTCTTTAAATCGAAATGGTTGTGGTAAGATGTCCTCTCAGGATGCTGCATACCAAATATCGATCGTTGAGGAGCGAGTGAACAGGCTAATGGAACGTCGCGAACTCAAGCTCGAGGTAGCCTCGCAAGCCTCGCCAAGGAGGGACCTGCTTAGGAAGGCACTGGCCTCAGCGCTTAAGGTCCCAGTCGAGAATGTCTACATAAGGAATGTGATCTCGTCGTATGGATCACAGGTCTGCATTTGCACCGCCCATGTCTACGACGATGCTGCCAGAGGCAAAGCCATAGAACCTAAGCACATTCAGATGAGGAACCTGTCCAGAGAGGAGAGGAAGCAAGCCTCGGCTCCGGCGAGCGCTTCATCATAAGGGGGTTGCGGATATGGTAAAAGCTCATGAGCTCTATGAAGTCGATTACGCTGCAGGTACTGTCAAGCCAAAGAACAAACGTTGTTCCAGATGCGGAAGGATGATGGCGAAGCACATAAAGCCATCCCAGCGGTGGGCATGCGGCTTCTGCGGCTACACTGAGTTTATTAGATCCTAAAGGCAGCTGGCTTTATGAACTCGGTGCAATATGTGCTGGGCATCGAGTCCACCGCTCACACTTTTGGGTGCGGCATCGCCTCGTCCGAAGGGCGGATATTGTCAAACGTCAAGAGTGAGTATGTCCCAGCCTCGGGCGGGATTCACCCGAGGGAGGCGAGCCAGCACCATGCTTCAAAAGCTGCCCCTACAATCTCTGATGCATTGAAGGAAGCTGGGCTGCGGCTCAGCGACATCGCTGCCGTCGCATTCTCTGCAGGTCCTGGGCTAGGGCCGTGCCTAAGGACAGGGGCCACTGTGGCCAGGGCTCTCTCATTGGTCAGGAAGTGCCCGCTAGTCCCGGTCAACCACTGCATAGCCCACATCGAGATAGGCAGGCTGGTGACCGGTGAAGATGATCCGCTTGTTGTTTATGTGTCGGGGGGCAACACGATAATCTCGGCTTATGCCGCCGGCAAGTATCGCGTCTTCGGCGAGACCTTGGATATCGCGCTAGGGAACTGCCTTGATACATTCGCGCGCCGCCTAGGGATCTCCCATCCTGGAGTCCCGAAGCTCGAGCAGCTTGCAGACGATGGAAGCAAGTTCATAACGCTACCTTACGTGGTCAAAGGACAGGATGTTTCCTACTCGGGACTGCTGACCATGGCATCTAAACTGGCAGGCGAGTGCGACCTGAGGGACCTTAGCCTGAGCCTGTTGGAAGTGGCGTACGGGATGGTTGCCGAGGTCGCAGAAAGGGCAATCGCTCATACTGAGAAAGGCGCACTCCTCCTTACAGGCGGCGTTGCAAGGAGCAAGAGGCTTCAGCGCGCACTCTCCTACGTATGCAGGGATCACTCGGCAAGATTTCATGTTGTCCCGCCGGATCTCGCGGGCGACAACGGAGGCATGATCGCTTGGACAGGGTACCTTGCCCTAAAAGAGGGGTTGGCGGTGCCTGTGGAGTCCAGTTATGTGAATCCGAACTGGAGGCTGGACGAGGTGGACGTCCCTTGGCGGAGATGAGGCTGCTCAAGAAGGGGGCGGAGGCAGAGCTCTACCTCACTGATTGGATGGGCTGGAAAGCCGTCTTGAAGAGGCGGGTAAAGAAAGGCTACCGTAACCCTGACCTGGATTCGTATGTGAGGGGGTTAAGGACTTCTAATGAGGCCAAGCTCCTTTCCGAAGCACGCCGCCTGGGCGTGCCAACCCCCGTAGTTTACTCCGTTGACAAGAGGAACTTCGAGATACTGATGAGCTACATCGACGCTCCCCCCCTGAAGCGTTTTGTGGGGAGTATGGGCACTGATGAGGTTGCGCTGTCCTTCTCGAGGATAGGGGAGATTGTGGGGCGCCTCCATAAAGGCGGCATCGTCCATGGAGACCTGACTACCTCGAACATAATCCCGTATTCGGGTCTCCTCTACCTAATCGATTTCGGGCTCGGCGAGCACACTTCTAATGTCGAGTCTAGGGGGGTTGATATACACCTCATGAGGCGGGCATTGGAAAGTTCCCACCATGAGGTGTCTTCGGTGGCCTACCTCTCGTTCGTAGATGGGTACAGGCGTGTCATGGGGGATATGTCTGAGGTTGTGCTCAAGAGGGTAGATGCCATCCGGAAGCGCGGCAGGTACGTCGACGTAAGCCGCAGGAAGGGGGCCATGGATTAGTTTGGAGCTCTACTTCGCCACGGGCAACCCCCACAAGTTGGCAGAGGCGAATTTAATCCTCAAGAAATTTGGAGTGACCCTAAAGCCCGCGCCTTCTCCGAAAATAGAGATCCAGTCAGATTCGCTTGAGGAGATCGCCCAGTATGCAGCCCGGGCTGCATACAGCTCGCTCCGGTGCCCTTTGGTTGTGGAGGACTCCGGACTCTTCATTGAGTCGCTAAACGGGTTCCCTGGACCATACTCCTCGTATGTCTACAAGACCATAGGGTGCGGTGGGATCCTGCGCCTTATGGAAGGTCGCTGCAATCGGGAAGCAAGCTTCAAGTGCGTCGTTTTCTATGCTGGCGGGGAGGTAATGTGCTCGTTTGTTGGAATAGCCAAGGGGTCTATCGCTGAGGAGCCTAGGGGCAGCGGGGGCTTCGGCTTTGACCCAATATTCATGAGCGAAGACCTCAATGGCAAGACTTTTTCAGAGACAGATCCGTCTGAGAAGTCCGCAGTGTCCCATCGGGGAAGGGCATTCAGGGCTCTCGGGGAATGGCTTAGCGACTCGGGTCGAGAGCATACGCTTAAATAAATGTTCTTTATTTTATGCATTGCTCAGGTGGGCATATTGAAGAAGAGTAAGATTAAGGGCAGTTCCCACTCGATCAGGCCGATCGAGAGTGGCGCCCCCAAGTGGGTCAAAGCCTCTCCAGAGGAGGTTGAGTCACTAGTCTTGGAGATGGCTAAGAGAGGTCTTTCGCCTTCACAGATAGGGGTACAGCTAAGGGATCAGTATGGAATTCCACTCGCTAGGCAGATAACCAATAGGAAGATACTGGGCATCCTTGAGTCGAGAGGAGCGGCGCCGGAAATCCCGGAAGATCTCTTCAATCTAATAAAGCACACTGCTGCCATTAGGCGCCATTTGGAGGAGCAGCCGAAGGACATGAGCTCGAAGAGGGGCCTGCAGCTGCTCGAGTCAAAGATAAGGCGGCTGGCGAAGTACTATACTGCGACGGGGCGCCTTCCGAAGGACTGGAAGTACTCTCCTGAAAAGGCCTCAATATTGATCCGTTAGGCGCATGATCCGGGGGGAGCTTGCTGTCCCTCCATAAGAACCAAAAAGGACTGGAGCAGAAGTCCCTTGAGATCGCAGGAGAGCTTTCCTCAATACCTTATGGTGAACCAGCCCTTGTTGTGTGCCATCTTGATGCTGACGGGATAACCTCTGGAAGCATTATCGCCTCAGCGCTGCTGCGATTGGGGATCGCCCCCCACATAAGGGTAGTGAAGCAGCTCGACGAGGCTGCGATTGCCGAAATCCTCCCGATCAAGGCGAAACATGTCATATTCACTGACATGGGAACCGGGCAAAGACAACTGCTCGAGAGATTCGGGACTTATGACAGGCGCATCTTCATCATTGACCATCATCAGCCCCCGCCCTCCACCCAGGATGACTACAATTCGGGGTCAGTCAGCAGCATAATGGAGTTCAACCCCCACTTCTTTGGCTTTGACGGGTCGACCGAGATCTCGGCGTCTGGCACTGCCTTCCTGGTCGCCAAGAAGATGTCTTCTGAGAACAATTCGCTTGCGCCTCTAGCGATCGTCGGGGCACTCGGAGACATGCAGGATAAGGGTGATCGCAGTTCGCTGGTTGGACTCAACGCCTCCATCGCAGAGGAAGCCCAGCGATCTGGTCAAGTCGCCGTCTCCAAGGGCCTAAAACTCTATGGGTTTGAGTCAAGACCCCTTGTCAAATCTATGGAGTACACGCTCAACCCTTACCTTCCGGGGCTTAGCGGAGACGAGGGGGCCTGCTTCAAGTTCTTGAAGAGCGCTGGTATAGACCCTCGCAAGCAGGACGGAAGCTGGAGATCCATCTCCGATCTCTCGAACGAGGAAATCCGGCAGGTCACAAGCGCTCTGATAAAATATCTCATCTCCCAAGGGCTCTCGAGCCAGGACGCGGAAAGCGTCGTGGGCGTAATATACACAATAAAGTCCGAGGGTGCAGACTCCCCCCTTAGGGACGCTAGGGAGTACGCCTCGTCGGTCAATGCTTGCGGGCGCTTGGGGAAATATGGCTTGGGCGTAGCCATATGCCTTGGAGACCGGGCAGACGCGCTTGCAGCGCTAAGGGAGCTTCTCCTCGATTACAGGAAGAAGATCTCTGGTTACCTCAGGTGGCTTGAAAGCAACCCGTCGGCTTTGAGGGTGATGAACAGCATCCAAGCTATTCTTGCAGGGAACAATATAGACGATCGGATGATAGGGACAATCATATCGATCGCATTTTCTATGAAGCCTTTCACGCGGAGCAAGCCAATTTTCGGACTCTCAAACGCAGATGGGGTGGTAAAGGTATCTGCAAGAGGGACCCCCGAGCTGGTTCGGAGGGGCCTCAACCTTGGCTCCGCAATAAGGGAAGCCTCCGAGCAGGTGGGGGGCACAGGGGGAGGCCACAACATTGCAGCCGGTGGGCAGATCCCTAGTGGCAAGGAGGATGCGTTCCTCTCGATAGTCGACGCGATAGTCGCGAAGATGATAGGGGGCGTCAAGCTTTGAGGTCAGAGATCACTATCGAGCGGGACTATGGGAGCGATCAGACTGCAGAGACCGTCCTTCGTGCAGTCTCTCCAGACAACAGAGGCGCTCCTGTTGGCACAGCTATAGCGATCTCGGTTTCTGGAGGAAAATTAATAATCAGGATCGTATCATCCGGCGACCTGCAGTCCTTCCTACGGACGGTCGACGATCTGCTCTTCTGCATACAAACTGCAGAGCGGGCGTTAGCATCAGTTGGTAAATAGTCCGAGCAAATTCCTGAAAACAAGTTTATATTGATCTTCTTCTTTTCTCATCTGATACTGCGGTGAGATCATGTCCGAAACGAAAGCACCGGTTAAACTGAAGGATAAGTGGCGACAGAAGAAGTGGTATAATGTATTCGCGCCCGCCGCTTTCGGGAATGTCGAGATCGGAAAAACTCTGGCTGATGATCCGCAGAAGCTGGTCGGTCGCGTATTGGAGACAACTCTCTACAACATCACAGAGGACTTTTCGCTTCTGCACGTCAAGCTGCACTTCAGGATAACGAAGGTTGAAGGCGATAAGGCTTACACGATGTTCATAGGTCATGACCTTGCAAGGGACTACCTGAGGAGCCTCGTGAGGAGGGGCGGATCTAGGATAGATGGGATATTCAATATGGTCACGAAGGACGGCTATAAGGTCCGTGTTGGCATAATTGCGCTCTCAGCCGTAAGGACAAAGAGCTCTCAGAAGCGGGTAATACGCCATTTGATGGAGGACACCGTAAACAAGAAGAGCGCGCAGCTGCTCTACGATGAGTTGGCACAGCAGCTGGTTCTAGGTAAGATCGCCTCAGAGATATACAATGCGGCAAAATCTGTTTACCCCCTGAGGAAAATCGAGGTCAGAAAGAGCGAGCTCGTCGAGGCAGGATCCCCTGTCCAGCCCGCTCCGCAGCCTGAGGCGCAGCCGCCGAAGTAAAAACCTATTTTATTACCTCCCCT
>CALGKV010000127.1 GCA_937930465.1 Methanosuratincolales archaeon
CGAGCACGGCTGAGCTGGGTAAATACGGCTGGAAGGGCGGGACAGGCAATGTCCCTGCTGCATACCTCACCGGTTTCCTCATCGGAAAGAGGGCGATTGCCAAAGGCATTAGCAAGGCCATCGTCGACATAAATGGCTACGCAGTGACGAAGTCGAACCGCATATTGAGCGCAATGAAGGGCGCGATCGACTCTGGCATGGAGATACCCCATGGGGAGGAGATACTCCCTGACGAGGAAAGGATAAAGGGCACAGCCATAGCTGAATTCGCCTCAGCCCTCCAGGGTGAGGATCCAGCAAAGTACCAGCGTATGTTCTCAAGCTACCTCAAGAGCGGACTGCCTCCTGAAAGCATTGTCGTTCACTTTGAGAGTGTCAAGGCGGCTATAGAAAAAGAGGTGAAATGAGTTGTCTTACCAAACAACCCAGTGGATCCCGAGGACTTCTCTCGGGAAGGCTGTACTAGAGGGCAAGATCACGAGCATCAAAGATGTCTTTGAGCAGAACCAGCCGATCAAGGAACCGGAGATTGTAGATGCGTTGCTTCCAGACATGAAACACGAAGTCTTGGACGTTAGCGTAGTACAGAAGCAGACTGACGCGGGCGAAATAACCAAGTTCAAGATCGGTGTCGTAGTCGGAAACGGGGACGGATATATCGGGGTTGGGATAGGCAAATCAAAGCAGATGCGGTTCGCGATCGACAAGGCTGTGGCTGACGCAAAACTCAACCTGACCCCTGTTAGGAGGGGCTGCGGCAACTGGGAGTGCCCGTGCGGGAAGCCGCACAGCCTTCCGTTCAAGGTCACAGGAAAGAACGGAAGCGTATCTGTGGTTCTGTTGCCAGCTCCCAAGGGGATTGGGCTAGTTGGCGGAGAGGTAGCAAAGACGATCCTCCGTTATGCTGGCATAAAAGACGCATGGGTGGTCTCCTTCGGCGAGACTAGGACCACGATCAACTTCGCAGGCGCGGTCTATGATGCGCTGAAGAACACCTACAGGTTCAAGCAGTGAGGTTTTGAAAATGAAGACATATTTGGTGATACGCCTGAGGGGGGAGATGGGGGTCGCCCCGGAGATATTGGACACACTGTCGAGGATGAACCTCCCATCAAAGTTCTCTGCAACGCTCATCTCGGATACCCCTCCAAATATCGGTATGCTCAACAAGGTCGCAGACTACGTAACATGGGGGGAGATCGATCAGCCAGCGCTAGTCGACCTCCTGAAGAAGAGGGGGCGCCTCCCAGGTGACAAGCGCCTCAGCGGGGAAACGCTCAAAGAGCTCTCGCTGGGAACGTTTGAGGAACTGGCGGAGGCGATGCTGAAAGAGGGTGTCGTGGTCCCGCCGATAAAGAAGACTTTCCGCCTTACCCCGCCGAGTGGCGGCTTCAGGGGGCACATCACAAGGCATCTGAAGTCGGGAGGCGAGCTTGGGTACCGCGGGGCAGCGATAGTAGAACTGCTTAGAAAGATGATTTAAGGCAACTCTCCCCATTTTTTGCCGTGCCCATGCCCGTCAATGATCTCGAGCTTTTTCTTTTTCTTTTTATGTCGTTATGCGGATGCCGTGGCTTCGGCGCGCCTCCAAAAGGTAAAAATATTTAAGATAGGCGTCTTTCTTCTAAACGCTAACCCTAGTGGTGTTTACAGATGGTCGTCAGAAGAGATCGTAAAGTCCGAAGACAGCGCGGCTCCAGGCTATATGGTTGGGGCACGATCGGTCAGCATAGGAAGTCGGGCATGCGAGGCGGGTTCGGAAACGCGGGCATGCACAAGCACAAGTGGAGCTGGACAGTGAAATACGGTAAAGCTCATTACGGAAAGGATGGCTTCGTGAGGCCAGCAGCAGTGCTTGAGGAAGTCTGTGCAATAAATGTCGGCTCCCTGCAGTCCCTGGTGGAGGGGAAGGTTGTTGAGAAGGACGAGAAGGGTAGGGCTATGATCGACCTCTCTTCACTTGGCTATGACAAGCTGCTCGGAGGGGGCAAGATTGACTTCCCTGTAGTGGTCAAGGCAGGGAGGTTCACCGAGCTCGCAAAGAAGAAGATCGCAGAGGCCGGTGGCGAAGTGATCGCAGCCGAGTGATAGGCATTTACGAGTGAGCTGCCCATGCCCAGATTCTTGGAGCTGATGGAGCCTTTAGTAAGGCGGCTTCCAGAGATACCCAAGCCGCAGCGCAAGGTCAGCCTTAAAGAGAAGGGGCTCTGGACTTTACTGGCGCTCTCGATTTACCTCATAATGGCCGAGATCCCGCTCTTCGGCATACCTTTTGCGGGTGGCGAGTTCGAGCAGTTCCTCATCTACAGGATAATATTCGCTTCTAAGAAAGGCACTCTAATGGATCTCGGAATAGGTCCGATCGTGACCGCGGGTCTGATCATGCAGATACTTGCAGGCTCCAAGATACTGAATGTCAATATGTCCAATCCGAAGGACAGGGGTCTCTTCACCGGAACCCAGAAGATTTTTGCTATCGTCATGACTGTCGTGGAGGCAGTCGCCTTCCTACTTGGCGGATCCTATGGAACCACTACGGCCGCAGCATCAGCCCTAATAATAGGTCAGCTTCTGGCGGTGGGCATACTTGTGCTGCTACTCGACGAGATGATACAGAAGGGATGGGGCCTGGGGAGCGGGATAAGCCTCTTCATCCTCGCGGGCGTGGCACAGCAGGTCGTATGGCTCTGCTTCTCGCCCGTCGGGCCGGTCGCGGACGGCAAGGCTCTGGGTGCCATAATCGCCTTCTTCCAGACTCTGTTTAGTGGTGAGAACATCTTGCTTGCCTTCTCAAGATACCCATATCCTGACATGGTTGGCTTCCTCGCGATGATCCTGATATTCTTCGTGGCAGTTTACTTGGAAGGCATGAAGATCGAGATCCCCGTCGCATATGCCAAGTACGGCGGCATGCGCGCAAAGATCCCGCTCAAGTTCCTCTACGTCTCGAACATCCCGGTCATACTCACCTCCGCACTATTCGCCAACTTCTATTACTTCGGACAAGTGATATGGAACAACTTCAACCAGGGCAACTCTAATCCGTGGCTGAACTGGCTGGTCCAGTTTGACGCCAACTACACCCTTATGCCAGGCAGTTTCCTTTACTACATACAGCCCCCGAGGAGCCTCACGGCTGTAGCACATGATCCCCTGCACGCGCTCTTTTACGTACTGATCCTAGTCGGCTTCTCCGTTGTTTTCGCCAAGATATGGGTCGAAGTATCAGGGATGAGCGCAAAGAACCAGGCAACTCAGCTCGTGGACGCCGGTCTCCAGATACCTGGTTTCAGGAGATCTCCTGCCGTGATCGAGTCCATGCTGAACAGGTACATCCCATCGCTCACAATACTTAGCGGCATCACTATTGGTCTGCTCGCAGGCTTTGCTGATATGCTAGGAGCAATCGGAAGCGGCATAGGAATACTCCTCTCAGTTGGGATCATATACCAGTACTACCAGATATTGGCCAAGGAGCAGCTCGCTGAGACCTAT
>CALGKV010000128.1 GCA_937930465.1 Methanosuratincolales archaeon
CACAGTGATGGTGGGCAAAGTGCTCAGCGGCGCAATATTCGGGATTCTCATCGGATCGGTCATACTTGCAGCGTGCTTTCCGACCTTCGGGTTGCTTATAAGCAGCCTGCCTTGGCTGATGATCGGGCTCATTCTGGCATCTTTCTGTTTCTCGATGCTCGGGATAATGCTCGCCATGCTTCCGCGCGAGAACCCTGGAGACGTAATGCTGATCCTGAACTTCATAAGGCTTCCCCTCATATTCATCAGCGGCATTTTCATAAAGATTGAAACACTGCCATACTGGGGGCAGTTAGCCTCTGCATTCTCGCCCCTTACCTATGCCAACGACCTCATGAGGTTCGCCTTAGAAGGGGCGTCTGCATTCCACCCAATACTAAGCTCGATTTTACTGATCATGTTCTCTGCAGCGTTCCTTCATATCGGTAGGATGATAGAGGCGAAATTCAAAGCTTGAGCGGCAATAACTTGTTCAATATGATCCATGACGAAATGGAAAAAATAGGAGACGTGTAGCCCCCTACTTCGCTTTTAATTTGATTTATACACAGCTAATTTCTTTTTAGGACACCACCGAGTTCCTCAAGACGGTTGCTTACCCCGACTCATGCGCTGGAATATCCTGTAGAAGAGGCTGGCATTGACTGTCTGGAATGCAGCGGAAACCGCTATGGGGAGCGCTGCGCCGGGACCGAAAGAGGCAAATGAAACCCCCATGGCGAGAGGGAGGTGCTTCATCCCAGAGCTGTAGACTATTGCGTTCGTCTCGCCGATTGGCAGGTGGAAGACCTTAGAGCAGATCAGGTGGGAGAACCCAAAGGCTATAGGGAAGAGGATGGCAGGCGGGAGCACCAACAGGGCAATTATGGAGAGGTCTCCAGGCACCATTGCTATGTTAATTGCGAGCATCGAGAACATCAGCATCATCGCTGCGATTGCTGAGACCGGCGGAAAGGCAGGAAGATACTTCGGCAAGGACTTGCCAAGCTTGGCCTCAAGGGCCTGGCGGGTGAGGATCCCGAGGATGAGCGGGATTGCGAGGACGGTTGCGATCGACCATAGGAGGTCTGCAGCATTCACGCTCACGTATACTCCTGCGAGGAGGGCAGTCAACCCAGGTATGGTGGCTATGCCCAAGAGCATTGTCAGAGCTGCCAGGATCAGTGCAAGCGGGACATCCCCCTTCAGCAGCCCTGTCCACACCACATTCATGCCTGCGCAAGGGACTGTCCCCATCAGTATGAAGCCGGCCGCCCACTCCGGCCTTGAAGAGAGGAACGCCAATGCGAGGAAGAAGCATAGAAGCGGCAGCAGGATAAAGTTCAGCAGCAGCCCCAGCACGATCTGCCTGAGCTTCTTGGTCACCTGGACGAGCTCCCTGAACCTTATAGTGACAGTCATCGCATAGACCATTATGCTCACCAAGGGGAGCATGAGAGGCTTCAGCGATTGCACCTGCGAGGGGGCAGTGATTCCAACCAATATGCCCAGGAATACCATCGAGAAGACCATGTACGAATAGTTCTTCTGGATAAAAGAGTTGGCCCTATCGATGCCGGATGGGCGTTTGCCATGCTGGCCCGCAGCAGGGGCGCCGGTTGTGCCTGCTTTTCCCAAGCCTGAAGGGTTGTACATCCTGAGCTCCCCACCGATCAGAGCCCTGCGTCTTTAATTACGATCTCGGCTATGCGCTTCACATCAGCCTGGTAGATATCTAGCGTCGGCACCTTCTGCAGGAACTTCGATATATCGATTGCATGCCCTATCTTGACCCCAGCTCTCTCTAGCACCTTGGAGGCGCATCGGTTGCCGCAGCCGTCTATGACGATGTTCTTCTTCGCTCTTCCGGCAATATCGAGATGGGGCTTTGATCCTGCAGCCACCGCGGTCGTGCAGCACATCCTCGCCTTATCCATGTTCGTAAGCAGTACGCCCACTTGGTGCCCTATCTGGCCGACGTTTGCAGCGCCATCGCAAACCCATATTATGTTCTCGTGCTCAGCGACCTTGTAGCAGAGAGGGAGTATTTTGGGGGAAGCTCCTTTGGCAGATTCAGCGTCCTCATCGACCGTATTTGTCACCGCCTATTTCTTGGCGAGCCTTTGCTTCACGTAGCCAATCTTGTCGATATTCCCAGCGATCTCACCGATCTGCTCCCCAGGTATGCCAATCAGCACTCCGTCGTCTGCATACTCAAGACCGGTTGGTTTGGCTGCCATCCTTGCAGACTCACAGGCGAAAGAGACGTTAAGGTCGCCAAGATACGGCCTGACGGTAAGAGCGGCGCAGACTTGCCTAGGTGCAGAGATGATGCTCTCGATCCATCCTCCCCTTTCGAACAACGATGCGTGCACGATCTCGAGCGCCCTCCTTGGAAGCGCCTCAATAATCACCACATCAGGATCGACTGGCGTCTTCTCCAGCGGGGACATCAAAGTCGCGTAGACGCTCCCCGGCTCTAGCCCTGGGGACTGCTCCACGGCCCTAGTTGCAGCCCTTGGCGAGGCGAAAGACGATTTGTTTGTGTAAAACTCACCCGTCCTTTCGTCATCTGGGATCTTGGTCATGCCGAGCGCCGCAGCACCCCTTCTGCAGGCTTGTGCAGAGTCCCTAGCAAAGAAGACGTTGCCCAGCATTGCGTGCTTGACCATTGCGCAATAGAACATCGGCTTATCGAGCTCCACGACTCCTTGGGGCACGTCACAAGCCCTTCGGATTAGGCTAACCGCTACAGGGGGGAACCTAAGGCCGAGAACATCGGTCAGCTTTTTCTGTATAGATGCGTAATCTTGCTTCATCACAAACACCTGACTAGATTAGCCTTGAAGGACCTAATAAATTAATCGTAACATTACGATTTTTGAATATTAAGGTGCTCAAGCAGTATTCGATTGTTAAAGGCTTTTCACCGAATCTTGAAAGAACTTTCCCAAAAAACCATCCACACTTTAGAAAATTTAGTCTTTCTCGCTTAGCGAATGATCGTATTTCATACCATACGATTCTTAAATGCCCACAATCACTATTTATATCATATCCACTATTTAATAAACTGCACTTTATCTAACACCTCAAATATCAAAAAATACTGTATTTTTCCAAAATGTTTCAGATAGCGAAACAGCAGCGCCTAGTTAAAAAGCAATAAAAAGCACAGATCCATCAGGTCGAACCTTCTCCTAATTTTAGGAATTAGCAGGAATTGCATTCGAAATGTGCTTTGACTATGCCTCAAGAATTTTCCTCGCCAAAAACACTATTGCCTGAAAGTTCGAACTCAAAAACGCATTTTGGGAAACTTACGCTCTCGCAGCAAATAATGGTATAGCGGAAACCTCAATGGGAAGAGGCATGCAAATAAATTAAACTGGACTCGAATCCACAGGAGGGCATTTTATTGACTGTGTCGCCCACTTCGACCCTCCAGTGAGAGACTCGGACAATTCTTTCTCGACCAGTATTTTCCAAACTAATGCCCCCATCGTTAGATCCATATTTGCCAGATATTTGAACGGATTTAGCTTCACTATTTCATTATAGAATCCAGATTGCTTTTTTTGCCTTCAGAAATGAGTGTGGATCCACAATAAATCACCTCAAGGGATGAGGAACGAGGTCAAAAAATTGAAGACATATCCGGTCAAAGTGGCTATTGCAAATATGCTGGAAACATACGCAATCAACAGTTTTCTTTTGAAGATCGAAGCTAGCAACATAAGTTCGGGAATGCTCGCCCCGGCGCCTCCGATTATGAGGGCCATTATAGTGCCGATTCCCACCCCCTTTTCTGTCATCGCATAACAGATTGGGATCATAGTCTCGGTCCGCACGTACATGGGAATGCCGATGGCAGCAGCGACTGGAACTGAGAATGGATTTGACGGACCTGCATATCTTGAAAGCAGATCCTCAGGTACAAATCCGTAAATGAAGGCACCGATGCCCACGCCTATGAGAATGTATGGGATCATACGAAAATAAAGGCTCTTTGTGAAAGCCCATGAGGAGCTCATCTTCTGCTTTAGCTTCCACAGCTTTCCACCTTCTGAAGCGTCGGTTTCTATTTGATTGTTCCCTCCCACAACCCTTACCTTCTTCAGATATGACTTGAGGTTGAACTTCTCAAGCAGCAAACCTGTGAAGGTTGCACCAAAGAATGTGAAGGCAATGTAAAGCAGCGCAATCCTAGGACCAAACATAACAGAGAACAGTGAGATCACCGCTAGATTGAACACTCCAAGGGGCGAGGCAATTAGGAAAGACATGGCTATTCTAAACGGGACGCCAACATTGATCAACCCAATCAGGGCAGGGATTGTTGAGCAAGAACAGAAAGGCAAAAGCCCTCCAAAGACAGATCCCAAAAAATTCCCGAAGAGCCCCTTGCCATATTTTGAAAGGACGTGCTCAACCTTGTTGGGCGGCAGGTAAGCGGTGATCAACCCTATGAGAAAGCTTATGCCTAGAAATAGGGCGCTTAGCTCGAGCGAAATGTATGCGAACCAATACATTGCGCTGATCAGCGGGTCCCCTAGCATGTGAATAGCATCCAACCAGCTTTTCCTGGCTGTTAGCAGCAGCATCCACGCGATCCTGATGAGCCAGAGACTAGCAGGTTCTGCTCACTGAGCTTCTTCCAGCATTCTTGACAGACCATCAGATAACCCAGCTCTTTATGGTTTGCTTCTAGCAAGCTTATTCCGCTCTTGTTGCATATGGCGCATTTTGACCCTTCCTCTTCCGGTACAATCTGCACGCCACAGCACGAAGTCCCACTTTTCTTAATCAGACGCAAAATCTATCACCATATATAGAGGTTCTACATATGGTTATTATATAAAATTATCGGAACAGTCATCTTTGATGATACTGTTTAGGAATGGCACCACTTCCTTCCAAGCTTCATATGCTACCGAGTAAGCGTTTTCCCCTTTTTCTGTGAGTTCGTAAACCACTCTGCGCCTTCCCTCCACAATTTCAGTCTTGGCCTTGACGTACTCGCCCTGCAGAAGCTCTTTTAGGATCGGGTATATCGCGCCGCAGGTAGGCGTGCAACACCCCCTTGTGAATTCAGTTACCTTTTTCAAAATGACGTAACCATGTGCAGGCCCTTGCTTAAGCGTCCGAAGGACAAGAAACTTCGAAATCCCCATGTTAATCAAGGATTTCCAGTATTCCTTATCGTCGAGAGGCATTGATCCGACCACCTGTTATTCCAATCAACCAACAATAATAGTTATTCGTCCCAAGAGTGTCTTCCATTTTTGACCAAATGAAAAGTTATGATAGAAATCATAAAAAATTATCCG
>CALGKV010000129.1 GCA_937930465.1 Methanosuratincolales archaeon
ATTGGAGGGTGGATTCGGTTGAAGGTTTGGAGAAGGGTAGCTTTCTATGTTTTTGCGGTTGTAGGGATCTCCGCAATCTCACTTTGGCTTTCTATCCCTTGCTTGCTGTCAGCCATGGTTCGACCGGTGTATGAGATCGTAAGCGTAGGGGCAGAGGAGGTTGAGTGCAAATATGAGCCGGCACCAGAGGGCATCTTCTTCGAGAGACCGCTTAATTTTGCGGCTTTGAAGATCAACGTCTCTGGGATCAGGAGCTCAATCGGTCCTGTAACAACCCTGATAGTAAAGCTGCCTGACAATTCCACGCATTTTTTGAGGAGCCATGTCTACCCCTCAGACGCGCCTCCAAGGATAGCCAGCACCAGGTTAGTCAGCACCATCTATGAAGCCTATTCGGCAGCGCACTGGGATGAGCTGCAGAAAGCCCAATACGGGGAAGGCTACGAGCTTTGCCTCAATGCCAGCGACTTTTTTGAAACTTACAACTTTATGCTGCGAGCTACAGGCAAGGATTACCTGCCTTCCCATGCGAGTGTGGTCGGGATAGCCCCCATAAGCGACAGGTACCTGCTATACACCGAGCCATCAAAAATATTGGCAGTGGGTTTAGATTGGTGGGGAAGCAAATGGGTTACTGTTTCCATTGTCAGATGCCTGGTAGACGGCAACAGCATGCCCGTCAGCGGCGCCACCGTGGATCTGACCGGGCTCATTGGAAAGCACAAGGTGGATCTGACTCTTGAGGCAAATATTCCGCTCATTTTTTGGTGGCGCCCCTCCTTCACCTCAACTTCCATCCTAGACTTTGGTCAATGCTAAGGGGGTTTGATTTTGCTCGTGACTTCCACAGGAGTATTTTGGATCCTGGTGCTAATTGCTGCCTTGGCAGCCGTCGCACATCCGGTAGGCGCATACACCGAGTGCATCACCCTAACTCCCGGGCAGCTCGCATGGAGTTGGCAGGCGGGACCGGTGTTCCCAAACGATGAGGGCTCGCGGCTTGGCTTTGAGCAGCCAATCCTGAGCTACCAGGCGTACACGATTCCAGAAGGGTTTGAGCTTAATGTGAGGGCATCCGTTCCCACCGGAGGCAGCGGGTGGCCAAACGCGAACGTCTCCGGATGCTTCTCACAATCTTCATCTATCCAGAGAGCGCTCTCTTACTTGACATGGGAAGCCCAGAACTACGCCGTGACTGCGCCAGTTTTCCATAACCCTGAAGACGGGGTCGGTCTCTCTTGCCCACCGGCAGGAATGGGGGACGCAATGTACGGGGCTGGACCCTCAGGTGGCACCATCCAGCTGGGAGCAAGTAAGTATTCGGGGGGCTGGACAAGCTACACGGTGATAGGTCCTGCAGCATGGGCTGCGGCAAGCTATTCATATTGGAACAACGAATACATCACAGACTATTCGGAGGTCAAAGTTAGGGCGACGTTCTCGTCTTTGAGCTTGACCTTCCATTGGGCAGAGCTAAGCATTTCGTCCAGCAGGAACGACTCTCCCGTGGGTACTGCAATTCAGTTCCTAGCCTCTGCCAAGGATGGAGTTGCCCCCTATGCTTACTACTGGGACTTCGGTGACGGCAGCAGCTCGTGCGAACAGAACCCATCTAAAACTTACGCGTCTCCTGGTTCGTATACAGTAACTTGCACGGTCACTGATTCTGTTGGCATAACTGATTCAAAGAGCCTCAAAGTAATCATCAGAGCATACCTTACGATCATGCCTTCGATAGGGGGAAGCACAAGCCCCTCTTCAGGCGTCTTTGCCTATGCTTCGGCACAACAAGTCTCAGTAGAGGCTTCCCCATACCCAGGAAATTGCTTCTCCCATTGGATTTTGGATGGCCAGGCGACCTACTCAAACCCCGTTGCATTACTTATGGACGCAAACCACACCTTGAGCCCTGTCTTCACCGAAGCACCATCTGCGTTCGACTTTAAATTGTCAAAATCCGGGGATGTGTCTGTTCAGTGGGGCGGGAGCGGAGGCGCCTCAGTATCCGCAACCCTTCTTTCCGGCAGCGCAGAACAGGTCTCGCTCAGTCACTTTTGGGCAGACATTGTCCCTAATGATGTCTCAGTCGAGCCATCCACCCTCACAATATTCCCGACAGCAACTGCCTCCCTGCAAGTCCAGGCGGGGTCGAACACTCCAGTCGGGACTTACACTCTGAGGATTGTAGGAACTTCTACAGGGGGGCTAGTGAGGGACGTGGATATAGCCGTCACGGTCATCGAGACGCCACCGCTTACCACCTATTATTACCTCACTCTGCAGCCTTCAGAAGGGGGGTACACCAACCTAGCACCCGGAAGCTACAGGTACAAGGCAGGGGAGAGTGTCACGCTGATCGCCACAGCCTACCCGGGGTATACATTCCAGAAGTGGTCTGTCAACGGTATAGACTATAGCACCAATACGGTTCAAGTGATTATGGATCAAAACAAGATCGCTGCCCCAAAGTTCTTTCCGGAACAGCAAACACAAACCATAGAGTCAGTAACAGTATCCCCTTGCAGCATATTCACCGGAGAGTTGCTTGAGAGGGTGATCGTAAATGAGAACTTCGGGGTCAACGTGACCGGGACGATTACAGGAATATCCTCCCCATCGCTAGTGGCAATTACAGCATGGCTGGATCCTTCTGGTGCGATATGCTGCGGAGAAGGAGGGCAGGAGAATTCAGTATGTAAGTTCACCGGAACAGCCACCACAAACGCCTCAGGGTGGTTTACAATTGCATTCGGGGAGCCTTCGGGCAGCTTCTACTCGACTAACAGGAGCGCGCCAGTGGGATCGCAGCACTACGCTTATGCGGTTGTGGCAGTCGGATCTAGCAACTTTTCGTATAACCGCACTTGGAAGATTGATACGGTGAAGGTAACTGCTGATTTCGACTATAACCTGACTGGCGCAAATGCAACGTTCAGGTTCCTCTACGCGACAGACGGGTGCCCAATATCGGGCAGGGGCGGACAATACATGACCTCGCTCGAGGGCGCATACAGCGCACTATCAGGCGGGACCCTGAATGTAAGCAGGCTCTCCACGCCATGCGATTCACAAGGATTCGCATGGCTGTACATACCTTACGAGGAGATGAATGCTGGCACCCTCCGGTCTCAAGTAGATATGCCGATCTGGGGAACTCTTGATGACGGGAGAGTTTTCAGGGCGACTTGGCTGCCCACCAGCCGGATCACTTACACAGTGCTGGCGCCGGCGGTGTATCAGTTCAACAGCACTTGCATTGCAGTCGAGGCGATCGACTGGGGAGAAAGGGCAAGCTTGGAAGGAGTGCCAGGGGTGCAATTGGCGCTCTACTGGGAGACTTACTCACATCCTTTCAACGGTACCCACGGGCTGCTTGGTTATTATGGGCCGACTGAGAGGGCAGGCTTGATTAGGCAGGAAGGCAGGACATACATCGACACTAGCTCCTCAAGCCTAGATTACGGCCTCATCCCAGTTGACAGCACGCTCTCTGTCCCAGAAACCAAGGTCGATGCGGAGATTGCCGTAGCGACCTACGAGGATTATCATGGCATACTTTCCCTGGCAGATGCCGCGCGGGGGCTGTGGCTTCAACTGGTCCCCGGGCATTCATCATCGATACTGTACAATCCAGCTAGGGACGGCAGGATCCTCCTTGCTGGCGTTTTGAGATGAATGACCAGTTCGTTTGTCTGAATGGGAAACGGCGGTGAAGATGCATGCATGTTGCTCTGACTGCAATTCTGGTGACAGTTGCAATGGCTGGAATAGTCTCAGGATTTGCGATGGGGGCGAATTTCATCGCGACGCAGGCACCAAAAACCCCGGAGGTCACACTCCAGACTAAGGCTTCTGAGCTAGGCATGGTAATTTCGAAGAACGAAACAGGAATTCTGTACGGGTTTTCTACCGGCGGATCACTGATGGTTGACAAGGAGTTTGGGACCTTCAATCTTACTCTCAGCCTACCGGGAGGATCCCAAAGTGTTCAGATCGGGAAGAGGGGCTTATGCATAATCGGCGGCGCAATTAACAGTGCCCCCAAGGAGAACTTCTCGGTTTTGAGCGCCAAGCAAGACACGACCCATCTGGACAGTGGCGGCAGGGTCAGGGTCTTCAATGGAATGCATAATGGCGAACGGGCAGCTTTCATAATGCCAATCCCCACAATCGGATACACATGCTCTGCGAGCGATCTCAACCTAACAATTCATTCGGTAAGGATAATCTTTGGAAGCATAGAGGGTCCTTTTTCTGCGGCTGGAACTTTTGACGTCTTGTTTCTCAAGAGTTGCTGGAAGGGCCTGGCTTTCTCGAGGCATTTGGATGTCCCGGGAACCATTGAGATCTCAATTGATGGAGTAAAAGCACTCGGCTTCTATGTCGGCAGAGGTGAGAAGGTCTTGGTCGAGATAAATTGCGTCTGCTATACTCCGATTATGCTGAGGTGAATCCGTTGGACAGACCTGTCATAAGCATAATTTTGATTGCCTCCCTGCTGGCAACTGGATCCGGATTTGCAAGCGCCTCAGCCGCCTTCTGGGAGAGAGCGTGCGCGGCGGGTGTGGACGCAGTTATCAATGGGATAGCTTTCGAGATTGCTGCAGGGGTGGCGGAGGCAGCTGCTGAAGCAGTGAAAGGCGGGACTGCGGTCAAATTAAAAGTAATCTTACCAGAGGAAGCATTAGTAGTCTCCTCGGGAACCAGTTTGACAGTATTTGCCACATTCAATGGGAGATTGCTGAACGCCTCAGTCGCGTTGGTAGGCGAGATAGAACTCCAACCCTCGAGGGTAAGATCTTCATTTTTTACCATCACTGCCTTCCCGAATGGGACGGCGAAAGTCACAGCGCAAGAAACAGCTGAGGATTTAAGCAATCCCAAAGTTTGGGGTTAAACTCCAGGTGGCATATTATGGATCAAGCTTTCGAAGCCGCAATAGCTTTCGCCATATTTGTTGCGGCCTTCTCAGCATCGCAATACACGGCGATCACCGTCTACGAGTCGTCATTGAAAGGACTCTATGAGCCGAAGCTTGAGTCGGCTGCTTGCATAGTAGCATCAGAGATCCTGTTGCAAAATGGTAAATCTTCGGAAAAATGGTCCTCATGGGAGCCCATCTGCCAACCCGGAAACTATTTTAGCCCTCACTCGGGGGTGGAACTTGAAATCAAGGCTACCTGCTACAGCATTGACCCATCAGGCGCAGTCACAAAATTATGGATTAAACACGGGCCTCCCTTGGCGCCTCTCGGCAGGCATGCCCAGAAATACGTGAGCGGGGCTGTCCTTGACGACGGGACTTTTGTGAGGCTCGAGGTATATGCAAAGGATGGATGAGCGGTGAGATTCGATGGCTTCCAGGATGAGATCGGCGATAGTTCTTGACATAAGTTGTGGCAGAGGGTGCAAAGGGGCATCATTGATTTTTGACTGCGTTATAGCGTGTGTCATAATCATAGTGGGCCTAGCTGCCTACAGCTCCCTTGTTGCCAACATGCCACCCGAATTGGAACAAGGCCTTGGCAAGTACGCGACCTATGTTCTGACTTTTTTGGACTCAAAAGGCTGTCTTGCACGGCTGATAGAGGGGCGGAATTCACTGGCAATGCAAAAGACCATAGGTGAGCTCATTCCGGATGGCATGAGCTACTGCCTCTGCGTCTATTCTCCCTACTGGGAGCTCAATTGGTCCTTCGCTTCCCAAGGGTTCGACTGGAGAAATGCAGCGGCTTCGTCCCCGTACCTAGTCTCCTCCGAGTCAAATCCTGAACCTTACTTGGTAACGCTCGCAATATCGAAATAAAAATAATTCTGCTGAAGGCTAAGGGCATCCCGAAAATTCATATCCTGAATGGCTGGCAATAATGCCAAGTAAGCCTGCATTTGACTCGCTTCAATGGAATGAGCCAAAGGCGCGGATCCCCGCATTGATCCTAATCCGAATGGGGCGCTACCCATCATCCAGGCTAGTTTATTTATCCTGACCGGATCTTCAGGAGGTCTGCCATTGGGAAGGGGTCAAAGCAAAATCGGAAAGGCAGGGATTTCGCTCCCTATGAGTTTGATCTTGACAACTTTCGCAGCCATATTGGTTACGGCGGCTGTTGCTGCAGAGGTCAGGATTGCCGAATCCCGCTATACAGAATGGGCAACTGACCTACAGACCATAAAAAAGCTCAATCTGCTGATACAGAGAGCGCATCTCATGGAACCAGGGAGCGGGACGATATTCATCATGCACTGGTCGGGACGACCAGCTGAGCTAATGGGAAACGGAAACTGCTCTACGGTCACTTTCCCAACCGTCGTTGCCACGGACCAAGAGAGCTTGAGGCTTCAAGACCCCGCAGGAATCATCAGATCGGTTCAATCCAATGGGACACATATGATCGTTGAATACAATATCGGGATGAACAATTTGACCTTGCCCACAGGAGACATAGTGCTTGTAATAAAGAGAAACTACGATGGCATAAGGCTTCATTTGAGACCCTGAGGGGCAGACACGGCATGCCTATAGAATGAGGAGGGTGAAGGAATGGTAGATGGTTTATTCTTTGAGCTCTTCACACACAACAGTAAGAAAGACAGAGGCTTCGCGCTGACCGCTACTGCTTTTGTGTTGACCCTAATACTAATCTCTTCAGGCTTGGTCATCGCGAATTTTGCCTGGCCCGGAGCTAGGATAGGCTTGGATTCGGATTTGTCGAACCTCCAGATGGTAAGAAGCCTCTTGAGGAATGCAGGCGCACACTCCTCCAAGACAGGCAATCCCCTTGAGGCAGAGGCATACATAAACGAATTCATCCAAAGGTCGGCTAACGAAGACCTGAAGAGGTATTTACCTGAACCCAGTGGCACCGGTTACACGGCGGCCCAGGGGACGGTTGATTTCGGCATATGCAAAATTCGGAGCGGCTCTGGCGAGAACGGAAGCATCTACTTCGAAGGACTTCCTGCAGGGTCATATGCAATAGTAGCAGACAAAGAAGGGAACGCTATTCAGTTCGCTGGTCCAGCTGAAGCTGGCACTCCGCTCCAGATCAGAGCCCAGAAGACTGTTACTGATGCATACATCGTACTATATTCTCCTGAATCGCTTTCGTGGCGCTTCCCTCAAACTGGGCAGGGGCTGTTGAGCGCCTCACATGTCTACACAGTCTCATACAGCAGCCCAATAATCAATGCCAGCTCATGGTCTTCGCCGCCCGGATTTTTATATTTGCGTGTGCGCAATGCCCCTCCCCTTGCGCTCGTTCTTGTAGAGGACTCCACAGGGATCTTGAGAGGGATAGGGTGGAGGAGCACTGCTGACATTGCGGCTCTAGACGGGGTTCAGGAGATGCTGGTCTATGTGAAAGGAATCCCATTCGATGGGATTCTGAGGGTGCTGGAGGCGACAGCCTGGGTTAAGGCGGAGGTCTCTGCAGGGGATGTCTTCCGCTACATCAACAACTATGGGCAATAAGGGGGCACGAGACTTGTTGTCACTAAGCATGGATTGGATCGACCCAGTGAAATGTAAACACGGATCGGGAAACCTTGGGCGAACAACACTAGGATTCTTTGTGATCGTGCTAATGTTGACCGCATACAATCTGGTCCAACCGCTGGAAGGATGGAAGAACTACGTGACATTTTGCAGCGGAAGCGAGGTCCTCCTGGCGCCCAAAGGGAGGGTCGGTGGAGGGGGCGCAGGCATGGTTTACGCCATCTCAGAGTTACCTGAGCCGCAGGCGTGGTCAGAGCCGTTCATGTCCCCGCCCCAAGGAGTGCTAGTGTCCCAGTGGGCCGAGGCAAACGGATACATATATGAAGGCACGGCACCGGCATCAGACGCCCTCTCCCTGAATGTCACTAATGGCTCCCTTACTTGGACCAACAACGGAGCCGCCAGGACCAAAGGCGTCTACAACTTTACCCTCTGGAAGTCGTTTGACCAACCTCTTTACTCCTACAACCTCTCGATCGGCATTTATGCCTCGAAGGTCGCTTGGGAAATATACTCCCCTCCCCTATACCTCACGATCAAGGCATATGACCAGAACATGGTCCCTATCCTCACGCTTAGGTTCAATACCTCTGGGACGTCGTTTTATGGTAATGCTTCTGCTTACGGCGGGACCCCTATAGCGCTGCTCAACATCTCCAAAACATCGTACACATTCACCCTGTTGTCAGGCGGCTACGGTGCGCAGGCGACCCTTACTCAAGGCTTGGCGCAGAAGCTTGCATTCACCTGCCTCACCCCGCTGAAACATCTGTCAATCAATTACTTCATAAACGAAACCGCCTATAGGGACTACGATGCTTCTTACGTAGTGAAGATCGAGAGCGTTTCAATGACTCCAGGCGCATCCTCCGCAATGCTATTCGGCACGCCATCAGGGGAGTGGTGGTACACCGACATCAGAGGAGAGGCTGTTGCATGGCAGGTCGCAGGCAGCACAGGGGTGCTGAATCTCTCAGACCTCCCGACGGCTTTCAACGGGGAGTTTTTGAGCACAACAACTGGCGCGTGGGTGCCGCAGGGTCTGTCGATCTTCTCGGTCTCTGATGGGAAGCTCAATACGAAGGGCTACGGGATGGAGATCACAAACAACGGGCTGGGGCAACCGGTTGCAGGCTTTCCAGGGGCATACTACGCCTTGCCCGTTCATAGAGAGGGCGATTTTTATGTCTCAATAAGGGTTGCGCTATCGGGCTCGACAACGTCACTACAATACACCAGCAGGATAGGGCTGGCAATAACTGACACTAACGGGAACATAATATCGTACTTGACTGCGAAATTCAACAGCCCCAAGATGTCGTCGGCAATAAACCTTGAGGACTGCTACTACGGAGTCTATCCGAATAACTCAAGTGGCGGAATTTTTTTGAGATACGGCAGGTCATCGCTCACGATAAACATTTCAAGAACAGGCATGACATGGAACATCTACTGCGTCGAGACAGAAACTAATTTCACGGCAACGGGCACGAATGCCCCAATAGGAGGAATTCTGCTGCACCATGCTAACGTTATTAATGGCATGATTGCAGGGTGGGACTATGTCAGAACAAACCTCACAGCAGAGGTAGGCGTACTGAGCGGTAATGTAGACCAGCGAGCGGCCTGGAGAGGGGAGTTCTTTGCAAACACCACGCTCACCTATACAGCAACTAATTCGGGGATGCCAATACTTGTTTTAAGCGAAAGAGAGGATTTTGATGGGCTCGAATTCGCGGGTCTGTCAGAGGGAGATATTGTGACTTTGTTCGGACCAGACGGATCCACCGTTTTCAATGCGACCCTGGACGGAGGCGCCACAGGGATCATTGCAACAGGAGTGCAGCTGCCGTTGACTGGTGCAGCCATTGTCACGAGGAGAACCGATTCCAGACCTGTTGCACAGTACTCCGGAACGCTCTCGGGCGGTAAGGCGCTAACCTTGACCTGCGACGATCAAGGCGCGTGCAGGCTGATGGAAGTACCCGCAGGAGGCGAGTGGCCTGGTGTAATGATAACTGGACTGCGGCAGGGCTGGAAAGTGGTAGCCACGAGCGAGGGATCCTATACAGTCGTATATGCAGGGCATACTGGGCAGACGT
>CALGKV010000130.1 GCA_937930465.1 Methanosuratincolales archaeon
CGCCCTTAGCATAAGCGCAGCGGTCGAGCTCAACGAGCCAAGGACCCTGCCGAGAAGCGAAGGAAAAGCTCAAAGGATAATAGACCTAAGGAGGGTTTAGGGGGATTTTTTATGGTAAAGCAATTCAGCATCTTCCTTGAAAACAAGCCAGGAAGGCTCTTGAGCATCATTGATCTCTTTGAAAAGAACCGGATAAAGGTCCTTGCGATGGGGATAGCAGAGGCGGGGAACTACGGCATCGTGAGGTGCATACTGGATGACCCAGAAAAGGCAGCAGAAGTGCTGAGGAATGCAAACACTGCGGTGAACTTGGTCGAAGTGGTCATACTTGACATGAACGATCTCCACGCCGCGGTGAAGGTCCTCGGCGAGAAAGGGATCAATGTTGACTATGCCTACACAATGGACAAGGGGAGGATAGTGATCAAGGTCGATGATGAAGCAAGGGCCAAGAACGCGCTCTCCGAGGCAGGGATTAGGACTTATTGAGGTCTATCTCACGCCCTCCCCCTTTTTCATACGTCACGCACTGTGAAGGGAACCTTTCCAAGAGCGTCTTTGAGACCAAACCGGCCTCGGTCCAAGCGCACATCGCCACGCCGCAGGGGACAATGCAGTTCGGGTGCAGGTTGCTTTCGGTTGCCTTGACGTAAATGGGGTTCGCGCAGATCCTCCTAGTTATCTCCTTAACCTTCAGGGGCGACATCGACAATGACCTGCCAAAATCATTCACAAGCGGGCAGGTCGACTCTACTGAGAATGAAATAGCACTGTCTTCAAATGAAGCGACAACCCTACTCTTGTGGTTGCATACGTTCGAATCCAACAGAAATGAGGTGGCCATCAGGATCAGATCTTATTGAACGCATTTGCATTATAACGCTACCTTTTTGGCAGAGTGAAACGAGATCATCAGGTTGTGCAGTTTTTCCAAGTTGAAACCTAGCATCTTTATATAAAAGTATACAGGTAAACAAGATTTCTTGAGCAGCAGGGAAGAACTGTCACTACAAGCATGCCAGAAACGATGGAAGATCTGCACCCGAAAATTTTGGTAAACCTTTTAAGCCCAAATGAATGATAATGGGAATCCCAGAGATGGTGTATATGGCAAAATGCTCAAAATGTGGGACTGAAGTCGCAAAACCAGAAAAAACTTGGACGCTTGCCCCCAAAGGGAAGAAGGCAGTAACCGTAGGGCTTTACAAATGCCCGAGCTGCGGGGCTTTCTTTAGGGCCTCCTCAAAGTAATTTTTCCAAGAATTATTATTTTTTATTTCATGCCTTCTTGAGCTTCTCTTGATTTCTGTCTCTTAGATCTTCGGCGAATCTTGCTATCTTGCCAAGACCTTCGTCCAGCACTTCCCGGTTTACAGCGTAGCAGAGCCTGAAGTGGTTTCTGCTGTCGCCGAAGCATTCCCCCGGAATCGTGGCCACCCCCTCGCGTCTGAGGAGCGCATCGCAAAACTCCCTGCTGGAGCAAATGGCAGGATCTAGCCTTGGATAGACATAGAAGCCACCCTCTGGTTCGGGGCAAATGATTGAACCTGTCGAGTTAAGCGTGTCCAAAACTGATTCCAGGTTCCGTCTGCAGGTCGCAAGGTTCCTCTCGATGTATTCACGGTAGCCGTCAAGTGCCCGGAGGCAGCCGTATTGCGCAAACGTTGGCGGCGAGCTCACCGCATGCTCTTGGACAGTGTGCATGCGATCTATCAGTGGTTTTGGCCCTGCCGCGAACCCCACTCTCCAGCCAGTCATGCAGAAGACTTTTGAGAATCCGTCAGTGACAACCACCCGATCCCTTAGGCCTTCTATCGAAGCAGGCGAGACGAAATGCCTCCCGCCGTAGACGTAAGCCCAATCGATCTCGTCGGAGAGGACAAGCAAGTCGCGGTCTTCTGCCAAGTCCTTCACTAGCCTGAGATCGGACTCGCTCAGGATGCCTCCAGTGGGGTTGTTTGGCGAATTCAGGACGATTGCGCGGGTGGTCTCCCCCAGCACGGACTTGAGCGCTTCCTCGTCAAGGTGGTAGGGTGGCGTTGCCCATACCTCGACTACCCTCACCCCAAGCATCTCGGGCACAGCCTTGTAGCTGGTCCAGAATGGCTTTGTCAGGACTACGGAGTCGCCGGGTTTCAGCAGGGATGCGAAGAAGGCATAGTTCGCAAACTTGCCCCCTGTCGTGACTAGGATCTCGTCAATGGAATATTCGATCTGGCGGGTTGACTTGAGGAAGGTTGCCAACGCCCCCCTCAGCTCTGGAATGCCCCGGCTTGGGGAGTACCTGAACATGCCGCTTGACAAAGCCTGCTTTGTTGCTTCAATGGCTCCCTCTGGGGGCGGGAAGCCGGGCTCGGCTACATCGAACCTTATCACTCCGCCTGGCGGGCCGACACCATTTTCCAAGAATGAGATGGGCGACGGGCAGATCCTGTCGAACCTTTCTTGTGGCATCACTACCTTCTTCTGCTAATGCTGATATATAACTTCGGCAGAAATTGAAAGTGACTGCGCATGGTCGACGTGTTGTGGGTCTATCTCCAGGCTTTCCTGACGCTTTTCATAATATTTGACCCCATAGGGAATGTGCCGCTCTTCCACGCCTTCACAAGCTCCTTTGAGCCTCAGAGGAAAGTCAAAATACTGAACGACTCGGTGAAGGTAGCGTTCATAATTCTGGCGGTTTTTGCAGTCATAGGCGCGTACATACTTGATTTTTTCATGATATCAATGGACGACTTCAAGATAGCAGGAGGGGTCCTCCTCTTCATAATGTCCATTGAAGGGCTCTTGGGCAAGGAGGAGGGGCGCTGGATGAACAGGGAGGACGTCGCAATAGTCCCCCTTGCCACCCCGCTCATGGCAGGCCCGGGGAGCATCTACACGGTGATGTACCTGATGCAGCCGCCAAACGGCCCATTGGTGGCATTTTTCGCGATAATAACGAATGTCGCCCTTCAGTGGGCGCTGCTGAGATCCTCAAACAAGCTTATGAAGATCCTGGGCAGGGCAGGCTCAACGATTGTGTCAAGGATAATGGCGTTCATACTGTCGGCCATTGCGATAGGCATGATAAGGAGCGGGCTCGTCGGAGCCTACCTTTCTGGGTGATATCCCGCATGGAATTGCTAAAAATACCTAGGGGGGAACGGCACGTCCCTTGACTTCAGCCTTCCTTTTGGTAGCAACGAGAAGCTCAAGGCAATTGTACATAAAATCGAGAATGAGGAACGCCTCAGGGCGGTTTGGAAGTGCTCAAATGTGATGGCCATCGATAGGCTCGGATATACCGATCATGGAGTGACGCACGTCAAGATAGTCGCGAATTCTGCATTGAAGATACTCCGGATATTGATGAAGAACGGAGTTGTGCCGAGCATCGTGAAAGACCATTCAATGGACAGGGATGATGCAGAGGTTGTGGTCGTCCTGGGAGCCCTTTTCCATGACGCAGGCATGATCGTGGCGAGAGAAGGGCACGAGCTTTTTGGTGCGGCTGTGGCAATGAATGTGCTGTATGGCATTCTTGATGGAAACTACAATCCATATGAAGCCACTGTTGTGATTTCTGAGACCATGCATGCAATTGTGACACATGAGGAGCCCCACAGGCCTCTGACTTTGGAGGCGGGCGTTGTGAAGGTGGCGGATGCCCTCGACATGGAGAAAGGCAGGGCTAGGCTCCCTTTTCAGGCAGGTAAAATCGACATCCACTCTGTCTCGGCGCTCAGCATAGACAAGGTCAGAATACAGGAGGGTCTGGCACCAGAGAAGCCCGTGGTCGTGCGGATCTCCATGTCAAACTCTGCTGGGATTTTCCAGATAGACGAGCTGCTGAAACCCAGGATCGAGAGCTCTGGCTTGGGAAGGTACATCCACGTAGTGGCGGAAGTCACAGGAGAAGAAAGGAAAATACTCAAAAAGTTCGAGTTCTGAGGGACCGCCAAGGTAAGGCTGCAAAAGGCAGTCAGAAAGTCTTTTTTAGTGTGATGCGCATTATTAAGTCGTGGGATAGATGGCTTTCAAGGCAACTTGGGATGATTTTATTACAGTCTACAGGAGGAGCGGGCAGCCCGGGCTGATGCTAAGGACGCTAAGGTACAGCAAGGGCATGACAATCGAGGAGCTTTCTGCAAGGACGGGCATAAGCGAGTTTGATCTGATTGCCATCGAGGGCGGCGCTAGCGACCACAGGCTTTCTGAGGACGAGGCAATAATAAAGAAGATCTTTGAAGTGCTGATTTCGATCGAGGAAAAGTGAAAAGGAATAACCTAGGGAATT
>CALGKV010000131.1 GCA_937930465.1 Methanosuratincolales archaeon
CTGTGTCAACCCTCAGGAATCTTGTCCCCCTTAGCTTTTCCCTTGTGGCTATCACGACCACGTTCTCTTTACCGACCGCCCTAATCACCCGTGGGCTTATCTGCTGATTCCCCCTCCCGAAGATGAAGCCTTGGTTACCTATCGGGGAAACGATAATCTTTGCGCTACAATCCTTGACATGCCTGAAGATGGTCTCCTCTGAGGCGTCTGCTGCAACTAACCTCTTGTCCCTCACTATGTCGACGCCGAGCTGAGAACCCTCGATGCCTAGGAGCTGGTTTATTTTCTTGACCGTGCTGCCCGGACCGAGCACATAAGCCACTCCTTCTTCCATATTCTCGACTACCCGCTCGGCTATCGCCAGTGCGTTCTCCATAATGTCGTCTAAGGGCTGTGATGCAACCTTCATCCCCTGCACCCTCTCCGGGTCGTAAGGGACGCTCATGTACCCGTATATCCTCGATGAGACTCTCCCCTGCCTGAAAGCCTCTTCGTCCACATCCGCCACCTCCGCCTCCTTCAAAGGCAATTCGCCCCAAAGGAACTTGGTGAGGATCAGCGCGGCAGCCTCGGGGCTGACTGCGAAGACCCCGCTGTGCATCTTGACCCCAGCAGGGATGCCTATGACAGGGCTCCTGTCGCCGACCGTGTCGAATATGTCTCTTGCGGTCCCGTCCCCACCGCAGAATACGACCACTTCGACCCCTTCCTCGAGCATCTTGCTGGCCGCCAGCTTGGTGTCTTCGCTTGTCGTGATCTCCTTCCTTTCAATTCCTTGCAAAAGCCGGAACGGTAAGGTTGCCCTCCTGAAAGCATCCTCCCCCATCTTGCCTGGGCATGTCAGGAAATCGATCGCCCCTCCCAAAGGCTTCAATTTCTCCAGAAACCTCGCTGCCCTGCCGATTGATACCTGGACTGCGCCGAGCTGGAGTGCCCTCTCCACCAAGCCGTCGGTGCCCTTCAGCCCAACAGCTCCCCCCATCCCTGCCACGGGGTTCACGATCAGTCCAGCCCTTCTAATCGCAGGCACCATGTGCATTCCCTGCGGAAGCATAGGGGAGGCGCTTGGCGCCTAGGCCCTTTCAATACTTATGATGTATCTCTCTCCCTCAATCTCCCATATCTCGGGAATACCAAAATCCGGTTCTTGCAGAGATATCCTGAGCTCCTTAGCTCTGACCTCCCCTGCAATCTCTCCTGCCTTGCTCTCGAGTGCCCTTCTAGCATCCTCCGACGGAACTGTTAAGAACGCCTTGATGTAGTCGTCCACATTCAGGTCGGCGCGCTTTCTCATCTCTTGGATTCTCCTAACAATGTCCCTGGCGAGCCCCTCGACAAGCAGCTCATCGCTCTTAGTGGTGTCTATGAAGATCTCCCCGTACCTGCTCTTCTCGCTCACGTAGTTTTCAGGCAGTTTCTCTTGAATGCCCATGTACTCCCTCCTTACCTCAACCCTGCCGATGCCCTCCACCTCCACCCAGACTGGCTTTCCGCTCTCTAAGGACTCCATGACCTCTTTGCCATTTAGGCTGCTTATGGCATTAGAAACCAGCCCGCTTTTCTCCCTGAAGACTGGTCCGAGGATTGACCTGTTGGGGACAAGGATCACGTCCTTCATTCTCCACCCCTCCTCGGGGGTTATTACTTCCACTTCCTTCACATTCGCCTGGTCCTCGATGATCCCTCTCATCCTCTCGACCGCAACCTTTACCTGTTCGCTACCGGTCACTACTTTCATCCTGAGTAGGGGCATCCTCGTCTTTATCCTAGCAGCCTGCCTTGCACTGAATGCCGCTTCTATTATTTCCTTGACCACCTTCATTTGCTCCTCAAGCTCCGAATCCACCATCTCCTCAGATGTGGAGGGCCAATTGAGCATATGCACGCTCTCTGGCATACCCTCTAGCCCTGCAAAGACGTTCCGGTAGATCTCCTCCGCCACGAAGGGGGCTATCGGCGCGATAAGTTTAAGGTAATTTACTAGAACATGACTGAGGGTGACGTATGCTGCTATCTTGTCCGGATCTTCCTCCTCAGTCCAAGTTCTCCTCCTGATCAGTTTTATGTACCACCTGCTGACGTCATCCCTCATAAACCCCTCAAGGTCCCTCACCGCATCGAAGACCCTGCACCCGGACATCGCCTCCGTGACCCGCTTGATCAGCCCTTCAAGCTTTGAGACTATCCACCTGTCCTCAAGCCTAAGGTGCTTCTCCACGCCCCCGATTGTGTGCTTTCCGGGATCGAAACCGTCAAGGTTCATGTAAAGGCTGGCAAAGTAATACGTGCTCCAGAGTATGTTGAGGAATCGTGCAGCCTCCTCTATTGACTTCCAAGTGAACCTGAGGTCCTCCCACGTGGTGCACCCGAGCTCGTACCACCTTAGCGTGTCCCTGCCGAACTTCTCTATTACCTCCTCTGGGAAGATGACGTTGCCCAGTGACTTGTGCATCGCACGCCCGTCTTGGGCCGTTGTGAATCCATGCATCAGAACCCTCTTGTATGGCGCCTCATCGAAGAGAACTACGCTGCAGACCATGAGCGTGTAGAACCATCCCCTCGTCTGGTCCTGACCCTCAAGGATCAGATCCGCAGGCCACCATTCCTCAAAGTTTCCATATTTCTTTGGGTAACCTAGGCAAGCGAACGATGCAGATCCGGAGTCCATCCAGACGTCCGCAACATCGGGCACCCTCTGCATGTCCCTGCCGCATTCGCACCTCAGCTTTATCCTGTCCACCCATGGGCGATGGAGTTCAATATCCCCTGTTATTTGGGCACCTTCCTTGAGCTCTTCTATCGAACCGATGACTCGGTGCTTGCCGCATGAGTTGCAGACCCAGATAGGCAGTGGTATTCCCCAATACCTTTGCCTCGATATTACCCAGTCCTTAGCGCTCTTTATCCAGTTGCCAAATCTTGCCTTACCCGCCCAGTCAGGTATCCACTCGACCTTTTCGTTCTCTTCGAGGAGCCGCTCCTTGAGGTCTGTGACCCTTATGAACCACTGAGAGGCAGTCCTAAGGATCAAGGGTGTCTTGCACCTCCAGCAGTGTGGGTACCTGTGCCTTGTCCTCTCTGTCTTGAAGAGCAGGCCCTTCGACCTGAGATCCTCGATTATCTCGCTGTTGGTCTCCCTTACACTCTTCCCGGCGTACTTCCCAGCCTCCTTGGTGAAAAGCCCCCGCTCGTCCACGGGGCAGAAGTCCGGTAGCCCATACTCCTCGCCGACGGCATGATCCTCCTCTCCATGACCCGGCGCGGTGTGGACGCACCCGGTGCCCTCATCCAACGTGACGAACTGGTCGCTGAGCACAACGAAGTGCGCGGGACTTAGCTTCGACTGCTCAGGGACCTCTTCTAACAGAGGCGCCCTGTACTTTAGCCCCCTCAGGTAGGCGCCAGGGAACCTCTCCAAGACTTCGTATGCTCTCCCAGTCTCTGAGAACACATTGTAAAGCCTAGCCTCCGCAAGAATGTATGTCTCCCCGCCGGATCTCGCGCGCACATACATGAAATCAGGATGCACCATCACGGCGGCATTCGCTGGCAGAGTCCACGGCGTCGTGGTCCAGATCAGTATGTACTCGTCCTCCTTTCCATCGACCTTGAACTTGACATATATTGACTCCTCCTCCAGCTCCCTGTACTCATCTGTCGCCTCGTAGCCTGCAAGCACAGTTTCGCATCTTGGGCACCAGTGGACGACCTTCTTGCCCTTCCCGAGGAGTCTCCTCTCGTCTGCCCTCTTGAGCATCGCCCAAACTGACTCAATGTAATAATCATCGAGTGTCCTATAGGGGTTGTCCCAGTCCATCCAGACCCCGAGGTTTTTGAACTGCCTAGTCGCGATCTGTAGGTTATCGAGGGCAAACGACTTGCATGTCTCTATGAAGCTCTCTATTCCCATCGTCTCTATCTCTTTCTTGCTCTTTATGCCAATCTTCTTCTCAACCATCACTTCTATGGGCAGTCCGTGCATGTCGAAACCTGGCTGATCCCTTACCCTGAAGCCATTCATCCTGTAAAATCTGATGTAGGCGTCTTTGAGTATCTTGTTCCAAGCCGTCCCGACATGTATTGGGTTTGTCACATACGGAGGCCCATCCAAAAAATAGAACTTCCCATGCCCTGCCTCCCTCACCTTCCTCTCTATTCCCTTGTCCTGCCAATATGCGAAAACCCCTTCCTCGACTGCCTTTGGTTTGTAGTCCTTTGGCATCTTGCCTATGCGCGACATGCCGTCTGCCCCAGATACCTGAAATCTTTAGCCGCTTCGATATTAACCCTTTCCTTAATTCTCTGGTTCCCAAGCGGTCTTGTCCTGTGTCCATCACCATAGGGTTTAAATTGTTCCCAAGATAAGGTCAATTGTTTTGGTGGCATCGAAAATGAGCCGTCAGTCAAACTCACCTTTGAGCGGTCTTAAGTTGGGACTGGACGACCTCTTAATCTACATCTCGCTAATCGCATTACTCGCCTTCGGCGTTGCGGTACGCCTCCTCCCTTTGAAATGGGGGATTTACCTGGATGAATTCGACCCGTACATCCAGTATAAAGGGGCTCAGTACATCGTCGAGAACGGCTTCAGCGCCTGGTACACATGGTTCGACCCCACGAGGTGGGCACCATGGGGGACCGACCAGTCCACGGCTGGGCTGCCAGGGGTCCCATTCGTGGGTGCTGCCGTGTACCTGCTACTGAACTTCCTTGGAATAAATGCACCCCTATTTGAAGTGGTTGTATTCTTTCCAGTCTTCGCAGGCGGAGTCATCATTCTCTTGGGATACTTCCTTGGAAAGGAGCTGGTGAACAGAGGAGTTGGGTTGCTGACCTCGCTTATACTAGCTATCGATTCCACAGCCATCCAAAGGACATCCTTAGGGTTCTTTGATACCGAGTCCGTCGGGATGATCGGGATGCTCGTGTCCCTCCTATTCTTTGTCAAGTCGATCCGAGGAAAGACAGTCCCTTACGCTGTGGTCTCAGGACTTGGGCTAGCTCTGATGGCTATATCATGGAGAGCCTTCCTCTACACCATCAACTTTTTGGCGCTTTACGTGCTCATAATGGTCATATTGGGGAGGTGGAACAGGCGCATTACCACCTCTTTCACAATCGTCTCCTCGATAACGTTTCTTGCCGTCGTGGCTACCCCTGCTTATGGTCTCTCTACTCTCGTCTCTCCCTACACAATAGGCGCCTATGTGGCATTCCTCGCATGCATAATCAGAACGCTTGCCGAAGAGATCCCGGATCCTGTAAAGCGCACAAGGTTCACTTTTGGCACTGTGGTCTCGATCCTGATTGTGGTAGGCGCCCTCACGCTCTCTGGGGTGTTCGGAGACATAACCGGGAAGTTCTTGGCCATTGTGAACCCATTCTCGCGCATTGACGAGGGCGTCAGAACGGTCGGAGAGCAATTCCCTTCAACTTGGTCGCATTTATTCTCCACATACCGCTCCCTGATCTTCCTGCTGCCTTTGGGGGTGCTGTACGCTTTGAAACGGCTGAGCGGCGAGTCCGTGTTCTTGACGCTACTTGCAGTCACTTCACTCTACGGCGCTGGATCCTTCGTCCGACTTATGATACTCGTCGCCCCTGCAGTGGCCATCGCCGCTGGGTATGCCCTCAGCTCCCTACTCGCAACTGTGCGACCTGTTCTGAAGCAAAAGCTGGATCGCAAGAGCAAGGCCTCCCTCCTAAGCAAGTACTACGGTTTTCTCACAATTGCACTGATCGCCGTCACAATCGTTCCGGTCGTTGCAGACTCACCAGGGATAAAGTATGCGGACCGACCTGCAATGATAGTCTCCGCTTCGACAGGAATGCGCCAGGAGATCCCCGACTGGATAGAGGCGCTCGCTTGGATGAGGGACAACATACCTCAAGATGCTATTGTTGGTTGCTGGTGGGACTATGGGTACTGGATAAATGTCATGGCAAACAAATCTGTGATTGACGACAACGCGACCATCAACGGGACCCAGATAGTGCAGGTGGCGAAAGCCTTCCTGAACAACGAGTCCGTCTCGCTCGAGATCTTCAGGACATTGAACGTTTCATACCTTGTTGTCTACGAGCCCTTTACGCTAGTTTCAAAGAACCCGCCGCTCGCGCTGCCCCCCTGGTACGTGCTCGGGGACTTTGAAAAATCCACTGCAATGATGGTCTGGGCAGGCTACAACTCTTCTGACTACATCTCGCCTGTTACAATAAACTTGGGAGGCACCCTTTACAGCTACCCTCTGCCCGCCGGACCTAAGGCCGCGAATACTACGCTGTACCAGCTCCTCTTCTACCCTTACAGGGATGCGTATAACCAGACATTGGGTATAAAGATCTCTGCCCCGCAGAACTATCAGCTTGTCTACATCTCCCCCAGTAATGGCTGGGTGATGGTATACAAGATCAATTACCCGTGATTGATTTTTGTTTGTGAGGAGATCAGAGCAAGACTGCCATGCCCTGCTGCCTCTTCCCTTTCCCCTACTCCTCTTTTTGCTCAGCACCAATGCCCTTCAGGGCCAATCGGAACCTGCTGTATCTGTCATGGGGGGAAAACTTCGCTGGATGCGGGATCTTCAGCCACCCGCCACAGAGCGGACAGGCGTCCTGCTTCAGAGTGTATGCGCCGCACGAGGTGCATTTCCTGAGCATGCCCTTCACAGCCAAGCGCCCCTAACGGACGAATTCGGCAACCCCGCCAGACTTTCTGAAGCAGTTTGTTATTGCCTCAACAGCAGACTTGAGCTGCTCCTCGGCAACCCTGTAGTCCTTTGCAGAGATTTCTAATCTGTACCTGGGGGCCCCGAGCGTGTACATCTCTACTTTTGCCAGTTTCGGATCGACCGCCTTGATCCCTTCGTTAAGCGCCTTCTTGATGTCTTCGACCCCTTCTGGTCTAGTTGTCGAAAGCTTTACCTCTCCTGTTATCTGCACCATTGGCGCCTCTATGTGGTCTTTTGAAACATCATATAGTGCATCTGCCCACTCTTGGTCAATGCCCGCTTCCAAGGCCGACTTCGGCCCCCTCTGGACGAGCTGCTCTAGAGCGGCGTACAGATCTCCATACTTTTCTTCGAGGGAGACTCCCACAAGTCTGACAGCATCCTGGACCCCCTTGTCAAGTTTCTTGGCTGCCATTTCCAGAATCTTTTCAGCCTTTTTCGATTTCTTCCACTGGATCAGCTTCTCCTTCTTTTCCCTCTCTGTCACCTTCCTAAGCGATAGGTCGATGTGCCCCTTCCTTTCGTCGATCCTGATGACTTTGAGGACTAGTTTTTGTCCTTCCTTTACAAAATCCTTTATGTTTTTGACCCATGTCGAGGCTACTTCGCCTATGGGTACGTAGCCGTTTTTGCCGTACTCGTCCAGGCTGACATAGACTCCGTGCTCCTGAAGCCTAACCGCAGTAGCAATTACGAACTCACCGATCTCCGGGTATTCCTTCTTTCTGAGAACCATCACTAAACACCTTTAATCGATTAACTAGTGAGCGTGACTTTCAACTTGAAGTAAGCATATTGAACGACAAGTTATAAGTTTATCCCAAAAAATCAGGGGCGAATTAATGCCCATTCAAAAAATGGTGGCTTTCTAGCTTATCTCCCTAACCTTGTCAGAGAGAATTTTGCTCTTGCCCCCAGTCGGAAGTGCCAGATCCTTTCCGCAGATGTTGCACTTCACAACAGTGGCTACGTGCGAGAATACCGTCTGCTCGTTCCCGCACTCGGGGCACTGGACCATGTAGAACTTGCTCCTTGGCGCAGGCGTGAGCATCTCTTTCCTCTTCATGTCATACACCTCACACTATTTCCAGCTTCTTGAGCCTGATCCCTTTCCTCTGGTTCTGGTAGCCGCACTTCTTGCACTTCAATTTGAGGCTCAACTTCTTAGTAGTCTTGGCCGTCCTCTTCTGAACTGGCTTTCTGGAGCTGCCGTAACCTAGCTTCTTTCTCTCGTACCTCCTTGTGCCCTCCGCCAGCGCCCTCTACTTGCCCTTTTTGTAAAGGGTCACGCTGTGGGCCGTGTAAGCCTTACACCTTGGACAGTACGTGTTTATCTCTTTTGGCGCCTTCATCTCAATTACCTCTTGATTTCTGCTGCGATCCCCCTCTTGATGAGGGCTTCAGCGTTCTGCGCTGGGAGCAGCGCAACATCCTCGGTCTTATAGGGGCCATATGTTTTTAAATCTACCCCTACGAACGGTGGAACATCTCCAAGCAACCTGGCTAATATCTTTTTCGTAACTTCAGCAGCCTTTTTTTCCGTCCCCCTTTCCTTAAAGAACCCCTTCTCCTCATCGAGCAGTCTCTCAAGATCGAGGTTGCCTGCGAGAAAGTCTCTGCATATCTTAGATTTCCTGAGCAGCCTCATCTCGTTAAGCGCATTCTTGGCTCTCTTGAGCTCCTCCTGCATCAGCTTCCCCCTCACGCCCTCAGCGCCTCTGCCGAGGTTCTCGAGATACCTGTTGACTTCTTCGATAAACCCATCCGGGAGCTTCTGCAGCTCCTTGCCCTCCCTCTCCGAGATCCAGAAGTCCAGTATCCTTCTGTACAAATCTGCGTCACCTCGGCTCGGCCGCTCCCCTGCATATGAGGTACAGTCCAAGCGCCAGCGGGACCTCAAGCGTTTTGTCCTTTATGGGTCCCAGCTCTTCATCCCCTATCCTTACACGAGGTGCTTCTTTAACATATATCCTTATACTGCCGTGCCTGAAGGCGACAGCTTCCTTCAGAGGGTCGAAATCGTCGATGCTGCTGTAATCAACGCGGAGCGTCCGGAGCCCAGACTTCCCATGGAGGCTATTGGGGCACCTTATCAGCCTCTTCGAGTCGATAGTGACTCTCTCATCTATATTACAAATCAGATCCTTGATGGATGCGATCGCTATTTTTTCGAGGCTCTCGAGCGTGTACCCCTTCAGACTTCCCCAATAGGGCGGGTCAGACTCTATGCTCTTCAGGAACTTTTCCTTATTATCAAACAGGTTCTTTGCCACTCCGGGGGCAACTATCCCTTTAAGATCCTCGAGCGAAGCCCTATTGACGAATTCGTAGAGGGCCCTTGCAACCCTGCCCCTCCAGCCGCCGTCCTTCATGTCTGGACCTACGAGGATCCGGCTTTTGACCTCCCTGAATCCATGCGACCTTATGTCGATCCCAATGCCCCTGACATAGTCGGCAACTTCCCTCCTCCCGTCCGCTGAGAGCCCACGGAATGTTTTGCTCCTCACATGTATGTGGTATCCCCTGTGACCGGAGAAGAACACCTCGAAATCGGTTTCTGCGACCCCAAAGTCTGGGATGAGGTACTCGTCAAGTATCTTTATCACCTCATTCTTTGCGACTTGCAGGCAATCTTCGCAGATCCAAGTCCTAGTGTCGATCTTCTTCATTCCGCAATGTGGGCAGCTTTCAGGCGGGAACCCTGCCCCGCCCATGCCACACTCAATACAATGCCACCGGTCATGCCTATCCTTGCACTCTGTCCTGATGTGATCCGAGTCAATGTCAAAAACTAGATCCGCCCCCAGCCATCCCTTTTCATTCATGTCAGTGGCTTCGGGCATCTGATAATATGCCGACGAATGGTAAATGTGAGCAGGCGTATTTTCAACAATATATTCTTTTAGCGAAGATGGGTTGACGAACTTCATATGCCTTATCATTACCTCGCCGCCGAACTGGAGGAATGCATACTCCCTCTGAGGCATATCCGGTACCTCGAGATCCTCCTCCCTCAGTCCTGAATAGTACCGTCTAAACTCATTCCTTACGATCTCGTGCACCGGTTTGACCTCCGGGTCCGCTCATGATCTTGAGTTTCCTCTTATAGTAATTGAGGGGGTGCTTTGCATTTCTGCAGAATTCGTCCATACCTATGCATAGGCCGAAAGACCTTAGCACATCGCATTTCGGAGGTTTATACTTTGTCCTTGATCCGATCATCCCTGCTATATGCTCAATCTGATACCTTGCCTTTCCTTCGTCAAAGTCCGCAACATTTCCGAACAGCTTAAGCACATCATCAACACTCTCGCCCACGTTTACCATGAAAGTAGTGAGCGCGAACCTAGCCATGTGCGTGAGGCTTTTTCCGAATTTGACATCTTCCATAATGGCGACTATGCAAGGGGGCCTAGCTTCGCTCACAAGACCTTGGGGAAGTTCTTCATCAAACCGCATATTCTCTTGAGCATGCATGAGTATTTCGTCTAAGTAAGGGATCAGCGCCTCGGGAATCCTAAACTTGTGCAGCTCCCTCTCGGAAGCCCTCTTGATGATCCTGATCTTGAAGCCCTCTGAAACCAGGCGTGTGAGGCTTCCAGAATTGAGGAATACGAATCCGCCTTTTACGTACCTGTTGACCAGCTTCCAGTGGGCATCGTTGAAGCTGGTCGCCACCTCAAGATAGGACTGGAGAGGGATACTAAAGGGAAACTCTTCCCATTCGAGCTTCAAGTTAGCATTCTCTATCTCCCAAGAAAAGCCGGACTTCGCGATCTCTAGTATCTTGTCCCGGGGCTCCTTCCTAAGTTCCTCCTCGACGCGTTTGGCCTCAATTGTTGCAAACCTGTTTAGAAGCCAGTTGGACTTGCTGCCATACACAAGAGCAAGTGCAAGCGGATACGAGATTATCTCAGACTCCGGGTCAGTAAGATCAGTCAGCCTGACGTTCCTTTCTATGCTGTCCTTTATCCTTGTGAGTGCTTTACGTAGGATTCCTGAATACTCCACAGCTGCGAGATCGCCGAGGTTCAGCTGCATCCTCTCGACGTATGATGTTGTTTGTTTGAGAAATGGGTATTTGGCAAGATCTTCTTTTGTAAGCATCAGGCTCATCTATTAGATCCGGCTAATCCGATTCCATCCTCGGTGCCAAGTAGTAGACTATCTTTCCTCCGCTCGAGAGGTTGAAGTCGAGCCTAAGCGGCATATCCTTGGAGAACATTATCGCCACTATCTCTGCCAACGATGACGCAGTCATCATCTTGCTCAGGTAGTTCAGGCTGTAAAGCGCCTGTGAGGCCTCCTTGACCTCGACAGAGAGCAGCTCCCCGCTCTCTTTTGTGATCACGATCTCAACCTCTCCCCTGTCTCCACTAGCGGTGATCCGCATCTTGTCGTCTTCGACCGCCATACGGACAAAGTCGCTCACTACTTCTGCGTCCTTTATAGCCTCGGTGATTGTGGAAGCGGGTGCCTTCACTGTGACGTTGAACGGGATCCTTGGCACCGAAAGCTCCTCCTTTCCGGTGTCAAGAAGCGGCAACGAGAACGTCCTCGTTGCCTTGCCCTTTAGCCTCATCTTGAGCCTTGCCTCATCCTCGCCTTTCTCGATCTCTAGCTTTTCGTTTGAGCCCGCCCTTCTCATCACATTCTTCATATCCTCAAAATTGACGCCGATCGGGACCTCTCCAGAACATTCGTAGCTCTCAAATGCCCCTTTGGGGAGATCTAGGTCGACCATTGCAACCCTTGATGGATCCATTGCCCTAAGCTTTATCCCGGACGGGTCAGCCACAAAAACCCCCTCATCCACAAGAGTTGAGACCGACTCGATTATGCTCTTCCAGACCCTGCTGTCGGCGAGAACCGCTTTAAACA
>CALGKV010000132.1 GCA_937930465.1 Methanosuratincolales archaeon
TATACCCTTATCTTCAAAATATCTTTTCGCTTCGTTTAATTTGTCCATTATGTCATCTGCAGAGAGATGACATTAAAGTGCGCAGACCTGCTGGGCATACCGAGGCGTGCAGCGATTTTTGATGCATCCCCGGAGGAGAAGAGAGGGCTCGTAAGGAGGCTCCGAGGTTTCTATGGGTCTGTTGTGATGGTGGGCAATGACATAAACGACCTGATAGCGATGCGCGAGGCAGACGTCTCTGTACTCGTCAGGCGCAGGGGCGAATTTCAGAAGGAGAGCTTATGCGCTGAGGTCGATTACTTTGTGGATTCCCTGGCTGAGGTCGCAAAGATAGTCTTTGAGATCAGACCAGTAGATCATAGCGATCTGACCTCGAAGTAGTGCTCCTGGTATTCAGGGTGGAAGTGAGGGAGCCGCAAAGACATTTCCTTTTCTAAATTGCGCAAAACCACCATCTCGTGTGGCTCGATAAAGGATAAGAGCCCCGTATTTTGGGCTTCGTTGCAGAATATGCTGCAAGGTATGAAGCCTGCGGTCGTCGCAAAAGCCTTCATTCCGGAGACCCTTAGCTCCTGGATATGGTTCTCGTCGATGCTGTACCTGATGTTTTCTGCAAAGGATCGCATGCAGCATTCAGGGTAGTCGAGAAAACGGCCTATCTCATAATCATCAAAGTGCTTTGAGAAGATTCCGATTTGGGTTGAGATGTATGGATCGAGCGCAGGCCTCACAGGCAGGGAAAACTTGCCCACAATCTGGAGCTGAACCTCCAGCCTAGGCAGAATGTCAAACAACCTGTCTTCCCGGAAGAGCTTTGCGACGTGCCTAGCAAAATTAGGAAATTTTGGGAACTGTGCTTCGGCATCCTCCGGTGACGTAATGGAAAGCGCCCTTATCTTCCTGACCAGTTCGGAGAAGGAATGCGAACATTTTGACAAGTGCATTTTAATTCCTAGTAAAAACAAATAAAAAAAGAAAAAAGGTTTTTGGTTGCTTATCGGCTCGGTATGATGAGGGACCTCTCGCCAGCAGGCATGAACTCCCTCAGAGCGCCCTTACCGAAGCATAGTCTCGGGTGCGTGAAGTCGAACTTCAGGTCCTTGTCGGCGAATGCGATCTTTATCAGCGGGTTGGTCGTCCACGCGTCGCCCCTTCCGCTGTGCGCCGCCTGCACGATGCCCGTATGCGCCGACTGGTGCCCTACGTTCAGGGCATAGTTCGGGTAGTTCACACCCCTCAGGTTGAATGGAAGGCCCTCGTCGCTCCTGTACGAGAAGCTGTTTGCCGAACCGCACTGGTCCTGCTGATCGTAGCCGTAGAAGCCGAGCCTGCCCATCTCCTCCTTGTGGAGAAGCTGGCTCAGGTACCAGCCGTTGATGCCCGCGGTGCAGTTGCCCGTAGCCAGCGAGACTGCGACACCTGCGCCTGCAGCCACAACAGCAGCCCTCTGCGAGCCACCGAAGTGGGTCTCCATCAATGCAGGATAGCGCTCGTATTGCTCAAGACCATAGAGGCTCACCTCGGTTGCGATGTCCTTTATCAGGTCCCAGCTCGGCTTCGCCTTACCAAATCCGCCGAATTTCTTCTTTACGTAGTCAGCACCGTAGTAGCAGAAGTCGTCAAGGATGTTGTCGGTGTATGTGCAGGTCGCGTACTGTGTGAAGCCGACTCCTCCAGACATGTAGCTACCGAACCAGAACTGGTCGTAGAGCACTGCGCCCATCGAGATTGCCTCAAGGGCCACCCAAATCGGATCCTCAGGCTTCACCCTCGACGCCTGGCACATGTCTGCGAGGTATCCGAGCGGCACACCGCCTGGCTCGTTTGGACCCCTCGCACGCCTCCAAGGCATCAGGGTCCCCATCTCGATGACCTCGGCGTGCTTTGCGGCAAAGGCGAACTCGCCGATTGCGGCCTCTCCAGCCATTAGCTTGTAGGCATTGACCATCGACATCGAGATCTGCATTGCAGACCATCTCGACATCGTTCCTCCGTCGCAGGTCATTGCAACTATTGTCGGCATGCGGAGGACCTGGTAGATCCTCTTGCCCACTGCAGCCTTCAGCTGTGCAGCCTGGTCGGCAGGGAACTCCTTGTTTATGTCGATTAGGAAGCGCTTGTCTATCTCGTCCGCTAGCTCGTCGTCTCCGGTGAATACCTTGACATATGAGTCGGACACTAAGCCCGGGTGCGTCTCGACCATGTGCTCCTGGATTACAGCAGCGCCCGGAAGCGCGTGGTTAAGCACCTCGAGGTAGTGGTTCACCGTCTCTGGGGTTACCTCCTTCCCGAGCCGCTTCTGCAGCACCATGTGTGCAGCATCAAGACCGACAATCACTGTCCTCCTGATGTCGTGCCACATCTGCTGCATCGCCGCGTTGTTGATGAAGTGCAGGTCGTCGCCCTCGCAGTAGATGTCTGTCTGCGATAGCTTGTACGGCATCAGCACCCTCTGCCCGAGCGGGATTCCGCCCAGGTGCATGTCAGGGTTGTAGAACGGGATGCCCCTTTCCTTAGCCAGCTTAGTGCCCCACTCGACGAATTCCCTCTTCCTCTTCGACTGTTTCCATCCGTCGTATACATAGAATTTGGTATACTTCTCTTCTGGAGACTCCTTGAACTTCTTCCTGAGTGCTTCCAAGAACATCTTCTTTTCAGTTGCCATTCATATCTCCTCCTTAGATCCCCTTCACCTTACTTGGATCGAATCCAGCCTCAGTCCTGAGCATGTGCAGGCGCTGTACGAACTCGACCATCTCCTTGTCCTCCCTGAACGGAATGCCGTCGACCCTGTACTCGCTAGTCATCTCCCTCAGCTCTTCCTCCTTGATCGGCTTGCCCACAGAGATCGGCTTGTCTAGAGGCACCCCAATCTGGTCCTTAACGTAGACGACCTCGCCTGTCTTATTGTCGAAGACGAATCTCCTGAGCGCGTCGAACATCATTCCGTTCTCGTCAAGCCTCAGAGAGTGCCCGTGGACTGTCGCTCCCCTGATTCCGCACCTTGCAGGATCGAATATCTCAGTCTCGACAAGATCCTTAGCGACCTTTTCCAAGTCACGCTCCCTAGCTTCGAGCGGAACCCTTCCTGAGAGGACGCCGATGTCAACGCCCCTGTATCTTGTGTGCCCCATCCATGCCCTCATGTACGGGGTAAGCGGGGTGAAGTAGACAGAGTCGGTGAACTGGATGTACCTGATCCTGTCGCCTGCCTTCGCGCCTGGCGTTGGCTCAACAAGTTCCCTGATCGGGCATGCCGGCTCGCCCATCTCCTCCAGCGGAGGGTGGACCGACTTGTATGCCTCTCCTGGGACCCTGTGTCCCATCAGCTTCACCAGGTCGTCGTCGCTGATCGTCCTCAGCTTCTTCAGCTTGTAGGAAGGATCCATGTACTTCCTTCTGTTCTTAGCTACCTTGGAGCTTCCCGGGTAGTATTGTGGCTTGTACTCTACCATTTTAGATACCTCCATGGATTGAAACTGCTGCCTCATTCACGTACCTCAACGGCTCCCTCAGCTCGGGCACTTCGCTCAGCGTCTCCCCGACTACGCCGCTGATCTTCTCAGGGGTGTAGATGACTGTGCCCGCATCGAGCGCGACTGCCGCAGCCACGCAGGGTATTGTGAATCCCTTGCTGTGCCTCGTCACAATGTGGTTGCCGTGGAACACTGCAGGGTTGCCTCCACCGTAGATCGAGTGGCTGAAGAATGCCATCTCAACACCGGTGCCTGCTACCCTACCGAAGTCGACTCCCGGCAGACCAGTCTCCCTCTCGATCAGGTCGTTGAAGTATATGAACACTGACGGACAGTGCTGCATCGACCTTGCCGATCCGCAGGTGATCATTGTGCCTGCCAGCAGACCTGCCGCAGCATAGGCATTCCACATGTTGAGGTCATTAGTCGTGTAAGCCGTGTATCCTGAAGGCTTCTTCTCGAGCGGCTTGATGACTCCGTCTGCGATCGCCCTCTTGACTGTGGATACTGCCACATCGCCGAGGGTGCCAGTCTTGGAATTCTCCTTGACAATATCGTAGACCAAGTTGTTTGCGTTAAGGCCTTGGTAGGCTAGCCCTAGCAGGTGTAGCCTTTCGAAGTTTCCGATCGCATCGCCCATCTCGAACATGGCTGCCTGCTCAAGTATCGAGGAAAGGGCTGCTGCGTTCATTGCATTCTTCTTCGTAATAAGGGCAATGTGCGCACATGGGACATTCCTTAGGGCATATCCCATACCCTCATTCTGTTGCGGAACCGACAATAGTGACGACACGTTTCCGCCGAGCGGCTCCATCGTCTGCGGGTACCTGCCCCAGACGGCCGCATGTATCAAGTCGGCGTCCCAAAGGTTGACGTTGAAGTTCTCGACAATTGTGCAGCAGAGCGCAGCGGCGGTCGCGGTGAATCCTGTTGTGTATTCGACGCCTGCATTTAGCCTCTTTGCAGGGACTTTAACAAGCAGGTGCTTGCCACCCTTGAGCACTTTGACCTCAGTATCGTCGTCCTTAGTCACCTGCAGGCAATTCTTTAGGCTGTCAGCAATGCTCTCAGCATTCTTGACCAGATCCAGCTTCAAGGACCTGCCCCTGATTATGCACCATTTGCCGCCAACTTCTCCGGTCGCCAGGGCCTTCTCGATCCCCTCAAGATTCACCGAAACGCACTCCTTCACATAGGAGATTATCTTCTGCATAGCAGGATTGCGCAGCGGGCTCAGAGCTTCAACGGGAACCTTGGAGGCGAAAACGCGGCCACGATCGTCGTATAGATCTACTTTATCCGGATATTTCGCCATAGAACTCCTCTCTTTCAGTTTTGTTGCGAGTATTTTAAAGATGTACGGAATATTAAAGCCTTGCCTAAACCCAGTAATAATCTGCACTTATGAACTCTGCATTAATAACAGGTTATGTTCACATCAGATGCGTTACTCGGGCTTTAGCGAGAGTATCTTGTCGACAACTATGATAAGCGACTCAATTATGTTCGATTCCTCGACCTTTATTGTCACTATGGGGATCCTCACGAACTTCTCCACAGTGGCGGCAACTATTGAGGCGCAGACGAGCCCTTGCACACCATCGCGCTCTGCTCTTATGGCGCAGATTATGGCTTCCTCGAGATTGTTCGCCGGATATTCCTTTACGATGACTTTTTTCCCTCTCACTGGGTATTGGTGCTTTGAAAGGGCATTGAGGGCGGGGCGGGCAGCAATTAACCCAACGGCGATGTCTCCCTCCAGATCCACGCTCTGGGGCGCCAGGTACCTGATCACCTCCCTGAAGGTCGATAGCCGGATGTCTCTCTCCTCCGAGAGCATCTTGTTTATTGTGCTGACTGGGATTCCCGATCCAGCGCTCAGATCCCTGACGGTGATGCCTTTCCTTTTCATTACCATCCTTAGCATCTCTGCAAACTTCTCATTCGATTCCATTGCTGCGGAGATAAGTGCATCGTAAAGATCATACCCGCTCATCTCCATGCATGACACCCCTAAAGAGCAGTTATCTCCTCTTGGAGGTACTTTAGGATCTTCTCTCTGTACGATATGAATGGGGGGCTCAGCCTGTTCCTCGGGTGCTCGAGATCCACCTTGACAAGGGATTTCACGCTAGACGGGCGCTTCGTCAGGACGACTATTTCCTGCCCCAAGAAGACTGCCTCGTCGACGTTGTGGGTTATGAATATCACGGTCTTATTCAGCTTCGACCAGACGCTTAGGAGTTCCTTTTGGAGTATCTGCCTGGTCTGCGCATCTAGATCCGCAAATGGCTCATCCATGAGTATTATCTCAGGATCTACGGCCATCGCCCTTGCTATGGCAACGCGCTTTTTCATCCCGCCCGAGATCTGGTGTGGGTAGTAGTCCTCGAAACCCCTTAGACCGACCATTGCTATGAACTCCCTGGCGGTTGAATCGACGTCGCCCTTCGTGCGCGTCACCTCCAAGCCAAATTTCACGTTACCGAGCACGGTCTTCCACGGCAGCAGCGAGTCTTCCTGGAATATAACTCCGAAACGATTCTTCTTTGGATCCGGCGGGTTACCCTTAACAAGCACCTTTCCGCTCGTCGGCTGTAAGAGCCCGCACATCAACCGCAAAAGGGTGGTCTTGCCGCAGCCCGATGGGCCAACTATGCAAACGAACCTTCCTTCTGCCACCCTCAGGGTAATGTCCCTTATTACTTCTATTTGTTCTTTCCCCGACTCAAATGATTTTCCGACCGAGCTGAGCTCAATAACGGCTATCAACTTTACCACCTATGCCTTTACCTCTACTCTCCACTTGAAGAGGCGTCTCTCAGCACTCAGGATGCCGTAGTTAAGGACTAGCCCAATTATACCGATGGTGATCATTCCGACTATCACCACATCTATCTGCAGGAGGTTAGCGTATTTGATAATAAGCCGCCCAAGCCCCTCAGGCTCCCCGCCGATCATTTCAGAGGCGACAATGCACATCCACCCCACCCCCAGCCCAACCCGCAGCCCGCTCATTATCTCCGGGAGTGCACTGGGAAAG
>CALGKV010000133.1 GCA_937930465.1 Methanosuratincolales archaeon
TAGGCCAAGCCGCTCCACATTGGCCTTCACCTTCAGCTTTAATTTTCGGATGATCGGCCTCTTGTGTGGTATCATGATCCTGAGCTGGTGCAGGATCAGCACAGAGGGTATTCTCCTCATCCTTGAGGCAAGTACCGTGGAGAGGCGGCTGTCCGACACGACCACATCGGGCTTGAAGTGCTCTATCAGCGAGATCTCTGCGCCGACCTGGAGTGCAAATGTGTACAGGTTTTTTGGCCCGATAGATAGCGTCCTTCGGAAATCGAATTCCCCGTCTTCCTTCTCAAATACCCTGATGGGAGGGGCCTGCCCGACCTGGAATGACGCCTTCCTGATGAACTCGACAGCCTCCCCGTAAGTGGAGAAGAATACATCGTTCCCCATGGATCGGAGCTCCTTTGCGACCGGGATGCACCTGCCGGCATGCCCGAGCGCTATTCCGCAGGGAGCAAAGTAGACTCTCATGAGAAGACGACCTACAGGGGCTTCTGGACCACTTCGCCCTTGGGAGACGACTCTGCGAAGATCTCAGCAGTGAACCTGTATACATGGGTCTTCCTGGAGAGCCAAGCGTCAGGCGGGAGGCCTGCCTTCATGCAGCATTCGGACAGGAAGGTCTCCTCGTCCCAGCCGTACTCGACTGGCACCTGAGGCAGGAGAAGCCCCCTGTAGTAGCCGCTTTCCACGATCAGCCCGTCTCTGCCCACCTTTATGCTATGAGGGAGATCCTTCGGGGAATCGACCTTTACCAAAACCGGGGGTGTCAGTATGCTTACCTCGAAGACTATCGATTCAAGCTCCCCGCGCTCAACTGGAGGGAACCTCGGGTCGTTGAATGCCGCGCTGATCGCCGAGTCCACGGTCGCCTCCACCAGCGGGAGGTGGGGGACAGGATAGCCGATGCAGCCCCTGAGCGATCTTCCTGCGTGGGTAACTTTCTCTAGTGTGACGAATACGCCGGACTTTTCGAGCAGCTTTTGGCTCGGGACGTCAGCTGCCCTTATCCTGTTGCCCGTGATAATATACTCATCGACAGCACGCCTAGCCAGCCTGACCAGGTATCTTCCCTCATCAATCGAGTACAATCGGCTCACCTTAAGCCAGAAGCTTCAAGTGTTTCGCTTATCTTCAACCAGTGGGTGCCGTGCCAATAAAACTTTCTGCACTTGGGGCACTCCCATACCATACCCTTTGCTGGCACCCCCGGATCGCCACTGGCCTCGACCAGAAGCCCATTGCAGATGGGACACCTGGTCTGGTCCGAGATGCTAAGACCCAGCGTGCGGGCAATTTCAGACAGCTCCCCTATTAGCGTATTCGACTTTATCAGCAAGGCTGGGACCCCACGCCTCGCCGCGCGCCTGAAAAGCTCGCCGTCCCTGGTGAGGAGAAGGCGCCCCCCTGCTTCGGCGGCAGATATCAGCTCCTCGTCGCCAGCCGAAGGCAGGTACTCCGTGTCGTACCCGATGATCCTCAGCCACCTTGCGAGCTTGCCGAGCATCGCATCGGCTATGAACCGCAACACTACTGCTCCTCAGGGAACGTGTTTACGATATAGGCGAGGATCTCGTCTGTCGACACTATCCCGACCGGGGTCAGACCGTTGACCACGACTACGCCTGGGCACTGCTCAGCCAAGATCTTCCTGACCGCCTCCACGAGTGTCGATTCCTCGCTGACCGTCGGGTAATCCACCTTCATCACATTTGAGATCGAGAGTTGCCTTATCCTTGCCTTCTGGTGCTTCTCCGGGACATACATGTGGAAGTCCACAAGAGCCTTCAGGAGGGCCCCTCTAGTCACTGCGCCGAGGTACCGCCCGTCGTCGTTCAGCACAGGGATCAATGGGGAGCCGGTGTCCAGGAGCAACTTCCTTGCGTGTATTGCGCGCTCGTTGGACCTGACCGACGGGAATTTCCTCCGCATCAACTGGGATGCGCTGACCTCCTTGTCCTGCACTGCCTTGACCATGCCTGACCTGTAGACGACCCCAAGGAACATTTCCCCGTAGAACATCGGGAGGAGGTCGGCATTCAGCTCCAGCATCAGCTTCGCCGCCTTCCTCACCGAGGTGTCGTCCGAGACGGTGGCCGGGAAGCTGCTCATGAAACCTGAGATGTAGAGCGACCCCGGTGAGACCGCCCTCAGCCGCTGGGTACCTATCTTCGTCAGTATGTCTGTGTAGGAAAGGTATCCCACAACCTTGCCGTCATCTGAGACGCATATGCCCTCCAGCCCTTGCTTCTCCATCAGGCCCAAGGCGTCAAGCAGCGGCCTGTTCTTGTTTAGAGCTGGAGCTTCCTTAGTCGCAATTTCAGTGAGTTTCATGCAGACGCCTCCTTCGCTATCGCCCTCACAAAGTCGAATTTTGTGATCATTCCGACCAGCTCATATTCTTTGTTGACCACGGGCATCCCGCCTATGCCATTCTCCAAGAGCGTCCTAGCTGCCTCGGCAGCATCTTGATCAGCTTCAACGGTTATTGGCTCCACTGTCATCAAAGACTCCGCTGTCGGGAGCTGGTAGAGCCTTGTAGTCCATGGTTCCTCGGACTTTAATGCAGTCCCCTTTATGAATGGCTCGGAGCCCCGGTATGGCCTGAGGAATGACAGGTCTGTTTCGGTTATTATCCCAACAGGTTTCTTCCCTTCCTCGACTATTACCCGGTCGGCGGAGTACTCCTCCATAATATCGACTATGCGGTAGAAGGAGTGTGTCTTCTTTACGGTTGGCGTCTCATCAATCTTCCTCGCAATCTCACCCACAGCACGCCTTCCCTTAAATGACTGGAGGTAATATGAGGTCATGTCTGTCTTTGTTACTATGCCAACCAGGACACCTCCTGCGTCGACCACAGGAAGCCCCCTTATGTTGGCATTGACCATCATTTTTGCTGCCTCCTCCACAGTTGCGCTTTCTTGGATAACCTTGACGGGAGTTCTCATGATTTCAAGGACCATTATCGAGTCCAATTCCCTATTGCGCATCCTGTAGCTTGCAAGAT